>JAKOOG010000155.1 GCA_022701545.1 Weeksellaceae bacterium
TTCCCGAACACCGAATTACGGGAAATCAAAGATCCTAGGGTCTTTGACTTTTTTGATTTCATTACTCTTGATGATGGGGAACTTCCTTTGGAACTGCTCTATGAAAATATCTTTCAGACCAGGCAAAATAAAAATGATGTCCCGAAGTTCAAACGAACATTTTTAATGGAGAATGGTGCTGTGGTTTATAAAAACAATTCGGTACGGCATGATTATAAACAGGCCGATATCGGAACTCCGGATTACACCGATTTACAGTTGGACAAATACATTTCCGTTATTGAAATCGCCAATCCGATGCACAGTCTCTGGAGCGACGGGAGGTGGAATAAACTTACAATGGCTCATGGCTGTTATTGGGGAAAATGTACATTTTGCGATATTTCCCTAGACTACATCAAAATCTACGAACCTATTTCCGCAAAAATCCTGGTCGACCGGATGGAAGAACTGATCGAATCGACAGGAGAAACAGGATTCCATTTTGTAGATGAAGCGGCACCGCCAGCCCTGATGCGGGAGGTTGCTCTGGAAATTCTACGGAGAAACCTTGTCGTGACCTGGTGGACGAATATCCGTTTTGAAAAAAGCTTTACGAGAGACCTTTGCTTTCTTTTAAAACTTTCGGGATGCGTTGCGGTTTCCGGTGGATTGGAAGTGGCAAGCGACCGGCTTTTGAAATTAATTGATAAAGGAATTTCTGTGGAACAGGTTGCCAAAGTCACCCGGAATTTTACAGAGGCCGGCGTAATGATCCATGCCTATTTAATGTACGGTTATCCCACCCAGACGATTCAGGAAACCGTTGACTCTCTGGAAATGGTCCGCCAGCTTTTTGAAATGGGAATTTTACAAAGCGCATTCTGGCACCAGTTTGCCATGACAGCGCATTCTCCGGTAGGACTTGATCCCGAAGCTTTTGGCGTAACACCAGTTAAGCAGGAAATTTTCTTTGCCAATAATGATATTGATTTTACCGACCGAACAGGAATCGATCATGGCAAGTTCAGTTTCGGGCTGAAGAAATCGCTGTTCAACTACATGCACGGAATAAATTTTGAAATTCCGCTTCAGGAGTGGTTTGATTTTAAAATTCCAAGGACCACCGTCCACCCGGATTATATTCACGACTGTCTTCTGGAAGAGGATGATTTTAAATTTAAAGGCAACTCAAAAATTATCTTTTTAACACAAAATGTAATCGCTGAGAATCGCGTAAAAATAAAAAAGAAATCCACTTACCCGTATACGAAAATTACAGCGCACTTAAAAACCAATATAGTTAATGTAGATCTGGAACAGGAGCAGGCCGAATGGCTGATGCAAATTTTCAAAGAAAATACTATTGAAAATCCAAAAAAGCTTACCCTTCAGCAACTTAAAGAAAGTTTTGAAAAAAATCTGGAAGATTTTGAACTGTTCTGGTTCTCTAAACCCATACAGCAATTGAAGGAAAACGGAGTAATTTTGAGCTTATAAATTTGTGATCTTTTCTTTTCAGGATTTTGAATTTTTATACTTTTAATAAGAATATCTGCAATCTTCGTATTATTAAAGGATAAAATAGTCCTAAAAGTAAAATAGCAAATGTGCGATGTGAATCCCCTAACCAAATTGAATATTCTACAGAGTCTATGACATTGTATCAGAGATTAGCACTGAAAGATTTGCGTTTATATTCCTATGATAATCAAAGATTCAACGGAGCTAAGCGAGCCTTTTGTTAACTTCTTAGTCAAGTAAAAAATTACTTCTGCACCCCATCTCTCGTCACTTCTCCAACAATCACCTTTTCCTGAATCTTGATAAAGTTCGGATCCATGATGGCCATTCTTTCGGCAATGGCTTTATAAGTCGGAAATTTCAGGAGTGATGCACGGCCGGACATTTCCCGGTAGAGTGTAAATGTTTTTCCGCCTGCGGATTTCAGCTGTTTGGTCGTGGTAATATATTTTCCGATGTATTTGCTGTTGGCATCATAGATTTCAATATCCACAAACGTCTTATCGGTAATGGTATCGTCTGATCCGAAGCTTACCGGAAGATTGGTAAAATAGCCGACCGGTTTCCCGTTGCTTAAAATTTCCCCGACCGTGTTTACGGTGATGTTGAGTTTATCGATTTTGGTCCTTGTAGTATAGGCATCTTTGGTTTTCGTATCAAGCTTTCTCTTAGGTGAATCTTTAAAAAGCTCATCCAGGTTTTTAATGTTGATGCCCCGTTCATCAATAATTTTCAGGGTTTTGACCGATGTATATGCTGCTGACTTCTCTTCCCCGGAAAATGCAGACGGCGAAGTGTAATCCATTTCCAGCGTTTTATCCTGGTTGTAGATCCTTCTGAGTTTGATATAGCTGTCACGGACGGAATCGACGATGCTCTTATCTTCAAATTCAATGGTGTAGATCGGTGTTTCCTTAAGATCCATAAAGGTGTACATGCTTCCTTTATTTGAAACCTTTGCCACGTGAACCCCTTCAAGGCTTACAATTCCTCTTTTGACTTTAACGGTCTGCGCCTGAAAAAAAATACCGAAAACTGAAAATAAAATAATTAAACCTCTTAACATAGACCGGATTCTTACTACATAAAAAAAAGTGTAACAAAGTTACACTTTCTTGAAAATATATTTAGCTTTTCATTTAATTATTCACAAAGGATAATTCCTTTATTATGATTAAATTCTACAACACCGCTTTTGATAGGATAAGAAAAAACCGAATCTTTCTCATTTTCTTTGGTAAAATATTTTGCATACGTCTCGTCGATCGATTTAGCATACAAATTAACTTTACCACCAATTAAAGAAGAAACAATTCCTGCGTGGTTCTGCATGATGTGGAATTCACCATTTTTCCCCGGCAGCAATACAGAGTCTACTTCTCCTTCAAAAACTACGTATTCTGGTGTTAAAATTTTTATATTCATTTTAATTGCTTTTGGCTTTTGGCTAATAGCGGTCGGCTATCAGCAATTAGCATTATTATGCGTTATCAGCTAACATTTTTTGTCCGGCTTCGATCGCTTCCTCGATGGTTCCTTTCAGGTTGAAGGCAGCTTCCGGTAAGTGGTCCAATTCACCGTCGATGATCATGTTGAAACCTTTAATGGTATCTTTGATATCTACCAATGATCCCGGAATCCCTGTAAACTGTTCTGCAACATGGAAAGGCTGAGATAAGAATCTCTGAACTTTTCTGGCACGGTAAACTACGGATTTATCTTCTTCGGAAAGTTCTTCCATACCAAGGATGGCGATGATATCCTGAAGCGCTTTGTATCTCTGAAGGATTTCTTTTACTCTCTGCGCACAGTTGTAGTGTTCTTCACCGATAATTTCCGGAGCAAGGATTCTTGAAGTAGAAGCCAAAGGATCTACCGCAGGGTAGATACCCAATGAAGCAATCTTTCTGTCCAATACCGTTGTTGCATCCAGGTGGGCAAACGTTGTTGCAGGAGCCGGGTCGGTTAAGTCATCCGCAGGTACGTAAACCGCCTGTACTGAAGTAATAGATCCGTTTTTCGTAGAAGTAATTCTTTCCTGCATTGCTCCCATCTCAGAAGCAAGAGTCGGCTGGTAACCTACCGCAGATGGCATACGCCCTAAAAGTGCAGACACCTCAGAACCGGCCTGTGTAAAACGGAAGATATTGTCTACGAAGAAAAGTACGTCTCTACCCTGTCCGCTTTCTCCACCGTCTCTATAATATTCAGCCAAGGTAAGACCTGAAAGGGCTACTCTCGCTCTTGCACCTGGCGGCTCGTTCATCTGTCCGAAAACGAATGCTGCTTTGGAATCTTTCATTACTTCCAAATCTACTTTGGAAAGATCCCAGCCTCCGTTTTCCATAGAATGCATGAAATCGTCACCATACTTGATGATTCCTGATTCCAGCATTTCTCTCAAAAGGTCATTTCCTTCTCTCGTTCTTT
>JAKOOG010000206.1 GCA_022701545.1 Weeksellaceae bacterium
TCTTCCGCAATTTCCACCGTTTCAAAAATCCCCTGCAAAAGAGCTTTTAAATTTTGTGGTGAAAAGAAGGTGGGTGTTCCTCCGCCAAGATGCAATTCTTTAAGCTTCGGTTTTTCATTAAACATCCGAAGATACAGCTGCCACTCTTTCAACACGCTTTCAAGATATGGGATTTCCACACTATGCTGCTTGGTGATTCGCTTGTGGCAGGCACAGAACGTACACAAAGCCTCACAGAAAGGCAGGTGAATATAAATAGAGATCCCTTCGTCTGCATTCGACTCCTTAAAAGTCCTGATCACACTCTGCTTCCACAGTTCCGGGGAAAAAGAATGTTCATCCCAATAAGGAACGGTAGGATAAGAGGTGTAACGCGGACCGGGAATATTATATTTATCGATTAAAGAATTCATTTCTTGTTTTAAAGTATTAGCGTTAACTTTTATTAAAGTTAACAATGCAAAATTAAATATATCTTATGGATTTTGAATCATGAAATATATTAGGGTATTTTTCCGGAATTTATAATGAGTCTAAATACTTTCGGAGTTTTAAAATCTTGTATGCAAAGATAAAGTGAAAATAATGATTAAAAAAACGATATCTTCTATAGGTAAGATTTAAAAATGTAATCCACGAAATTTATCAATAGAAATCGCCGGGAAAGCATTATTTTTCCGGCTCAGTATAATGAATTTTAAAGGATAAGGCTATTTAATTTTCATTTTCACAATACGGTCCTTTCCGGCAAATACAACGGTTTGTTGATCGACCCATTCGCACACGTACAGATTTTTTTCATCGGAAATTTTCGTCCATGTTTTTCCGAAATCCGAAGAATAGCTGATGTGCCGGTCGCCTACGGAGATCATTTCTTTTCCTTTGGAGCCCGGTTTTATTTTTACGCAAGTCGTGTAGCCTGCATTTTTACCCGAAGCCTTAACCTGCCAGGTCTTCCCGCCATCGTTGGTGGTGGCAATGTTATTAACATTAGCTTCCTGTTTTGTATAATCTCCGCCGACAGCGATTCCGAAAGTATCGTTTAAGAAATCGACAGAATAAATTCCCTGAGAAGATTCTCCCTGAATAACCGGTGTATTAAAAATCTCAAAAGCATTGTTCTTCAGATTCAGTTTTAAAATTCTTGAAGCTTTGCCTCCCGTTGCAATCCAGACCGTATTGGCTGTGGATGCGATGTTGGTATTACTGGCCGCAAAAGCAGCTTCGCCTTCCTGAAGGACGACCTTATTCGTTACTTTCGCCCATTTCCCGTTTTTGAAAACCATTAATTTCAGCAAATGATTCGGGTCCGGGTCGCTGAAGGTGTAAGCCAGTTTGTCATTTACAAAATGAAAGGCATCATAAAAAGCGGTTTTGGCCGTATCCCGAAATACGACTTCGTATTTCAGGCTTTTTTTATCAATCTTAAAAAACTCGGCAGGGCTTTCAATATTGATGGTGTAAAAAGCATTTTTGTCCTGCGCCAGGGTCCGGAACTGCAGTTTCTTATCAGATAATGCGATCTGTTTTTTATCTTCAGGATTTTTTAAATCGACAAAACCGAATTTCGAATCTGTCCCGCTGTACCATACTTTGTGATCATACAGTTCGATAGCACGGATGCTGATCTTATCGCTAAACAGGGTTTCCATGCTCTGAATCTGCTGGGCGGAGGCCGCCATTCCAAAAAAGGCCAACGTCAGGAAAAAGGTTTTATTCATAATCACAAAAATAAAAAATCCACAGAATTCTGTGGATTTTATTTGATCTAATTTATTATATTTTAATCTAAATCATGCTTTTCTAAAGGCTCCTGCTCTGCTTTGAACGTTTCGCCGTAGCCTACTTTATGAAGCTTGCTGTTTCTGAGACTGTAGGTAAAATAAATAATTACCCCCAAAGCCAGCCATGCCATCGAAAGGTATTTGGCTTCGTGGCTCAGGTTCCAGATCAGGTAAACGTTGATGCAGATTCCCAATGTTGCAATTACCGGTAAGGCAGGAACTTTAAATGTTCTCGGCATATTCGGCTCTTTCTTTCTTAAGATCCAAACCGCTACACATACCATGGTGAAGGCGAATAAAGTACCGAAGCTCGTCATATCCGCTAATTTACTGATTGGTGTAAATGCAGCAACAGTTGCGATTAATACCCCCAGAAGCATTAAACTTTTTGCAGGCGTTTTTCTTACAGGATGCACATCGCTGAACATTTTAGGGATAAGCCCGTCTTTGGACATTCCAAGGAAAATTCTTGATTGTCCCATAATCATGACCATTAACACGGAAATCAAACCGATTGTTGCCGCAATGGTAATAATATAGCCTGCCCAGCCCTGTCCTGCAATTTCAAATGCATAAGCAACAGGCGCTTTAATTGCATCCGGATAGCTTCCATGAGGATCAAAATCTTTATAGTTCATCATCCCTGTAAGCACCAGAGACACCAATATATATAATGCTGTACATACCAGAAGTGAAACGATGATGGCAAACGGAACATCCTTTTTCGGGTTGATGGCTTCTCCCGCCTGTGTGGAAACGGCATCGAAACCTACATATGCGAAGAAAATGGCTGCTGCTCCGGAAATAATCCCCTGAATTCCGTAGGCTTCTTTCATATTTTCACCTTCTTTTACCATAGTTTCTACGGGAATAAAAGGTTTCCAGTTAGCTGTATCGATAAAGAACACCCCTGCAATAATCACAAAAAGAACGGCAGAAACCTTCATGATAACAATAAGGTTGTTTGCCTTCGCTGCCTCTTTGGTTCCTTTAATAAGAATGGAAATTACAAAAAGAACGATCAGAAAAGCCGGCAGATTCATGGAAAAACCTTCTCCTGCATAACTTGCCGGATCGGACGTAAGGTAATCCGGAAGATGGAGGCCGAACATTTTCAGCAATTTATTAAAATATCCGGACCAGGAAACGGCTACCGTCATGGATCCCATCGCATATTCGAGGATAAGCCCCCAACCGATGATCCAGGCAAAGATCTCCCCCACCGTTCCGTAAGCATACGCATAAGCCGAACCTTCTACCGGGAGAATGGATGCAAATTCCGAGTAACATAGTGCTGCAAATACACAGGCAATTCCGGCAATAACGAAGGAAAGGGCCAATGCAGGTCCTGCATGGTAATACGCTCCGGTACCTGTAAGTACAAAAATTCCCCCTCCGATAATAGCCCCGATTCCGATAGCTGTAAGACTCCATTTACCGAGTACTCTTTTGAGCTGACTGCTTTTCATATCATTCTCGAAAGCACTCATCGGTTTTTTGGTCCAAATTTTAGACATATTTTATTATTTATTAAAGATTTACGAAAATATAAAAAATTTACAAACATTAACGTTTATTAATAAACTTTCGACGTTATTTTTAATTATTTAAAATTTAAATTTCTGATTTTCATCCCGTTCGCACCATTTCCGATTATCCGATATTTTACCTAATTTTGAATGCATGAATCTATACGATCTCTTCGTAAAACCCTACGAAACCTATAGTGCTGCACAGATTGCACTGGAGTCTTCCGCCACTGTCTTCGGTATCCTGAGTGTCTACTTTTCCATTAAAAAAAACATCTGGGTCTATCCTACCGGAATCATCTCCACCTTAATCTACGTCTATATCCTCTACAACTTCGGACTGCTGGGTGACTGCCTGATCAATGTTTATTATACGGTGATGAGCATTTACGGCTGGATCCTTTGGGGAAGGAGCTCTAAGGACAACATTCATGTTGAAGTAAACTGGGCTTCAAAAAAAGAATGGCTTTATGGGATTTTACTTTTTGCCTTAAGTTTAATCTTAGTAACAGGAGTGTATTATTACAAACCTTATATCGATAATCAGTTTTCGATGGCAGGCACTAGCTTAGGCCTTTATCATCTGGATTGGGGCAACTGGCTGGATGTTTTTACCACTTCCCTGTTTCTGGTCGGGATGTGGTTTATGGCCAAAAGGCGGATCGAAAACTGGATTTTCTGGATCGTCGGCGATATGATCTGTATCCCGATGATGATTTATAAGGAGCTAGGAATCACTTCGGTTCAATATTTGGTATTTACCATAATGGCGATCCAGGGATACGCCGTTTGGAGAAAAAGTTTTAAGAAAAAAAGTTTTTAAAGTCATGAAAAATTTATTAAAAATAGCATTCAGTGTCATTACACTTTCAAGTTTAGCATCATGCTCCATTTATTCGGATCCTTATACCAGTGCTTATGGCGATCCTTATTATGATAACGGGGCTTATTACGCACCGCAGGGATATTACGGAAATGGCGGGTATTATGGAGATGACGGATATTACTACCGTAACAATTACAATTATTATTACGATAACGGCATGCCTTACTATTATCAGAATTACAACAATTCGCGAAGAAAGGTGTATGTCGAAAGAAGATCCGGAGCAAACGGAACCACTTCCGCAAGACCCAACAACGGTTTCAGAGGCGGTGTAAATGACGGGACTTCCAATAACGGAAACTTCAGACAGAATAATCAAAGACAAGGCAGCAGCCAAAGACAGAATAACGGTTTCAGAACCCAGCAGAATAACACTGCACCGAGACCTCAGAACAACAACAGCGGAGGTTTCAGAAATAGTACGAACAGTAATTATAACAATAATAATAACAATTCGAACAGCGGAGGATTCAGGAACAGTTCACCCCAGCCTCAGCAAACCTCTCCGCAACCGGAAAGGAGCAGCAACAGCAATAGTGGCGGATTCAGATAAAAACAGCTATAAATAAAGAAACGGACAGTTAACCCTGTTCGTTTTTCCTTTTATTATAGTAATTTTGCCTGTTCAATTTTTAAATCACCGGAATATTGAAAACCGCCGGAAATTAATGATTTTAAATTGCTTGAAACAGCAACCTCAATATAATATTACGTTATAAGATTATGGAATTTTATAAATATCAGGGTACGGGAAACGACTTCGTAATGATCGACAACCGTTCCGGGGAATGGGACGGTCTTTCCATTGACCATATTCAGCAACTCTGCAACCGCCGTTTTGGGATTGGTGCAGATGGACTTATTAAAATCAATACCGCGGAGGGTTATGATTTTGAAGTAGATTATTACAATTCCGACGGATCCAAAAGTTTCTGCGGAAACGGAGCCCGGTGTTCCGTGGCTTTTGCTTTTTTCCTCGATGTCTTCGAAGGCAGATGCCGGTTTATCGCTATCGACGGCGAACATGAAGCCGAAATCCACAGCGGTATCGTGAAGCTGAAAATGGGTGACGTAAAAACCATCTTCAGTGACGGAAATGATAAAGTGACGGATACCGGTTCGCCCCACTATGTAAAATATGTGGAAGATTTGGTCAACTACAATGTTTTTGCAGAAGGAAACAGCATCCGGAATTCTGAAAATTACAGGGAAAAAGGCATCAATGTGAACTTTGTTGAAAAAATAACGGATGATGAGATCTTCGTAAGAACCTATGAACGAGGCGTTGAGGATGAAACCTACAGCTGCGGCACCGGGGTGACGGCTTCTGCTTTAACTTTCCTTCAGAATAATGATCTAATCTCTGTAAAAGTGAAAACTTTAGGCGGAAATCTGAAGGTATATGCCGAAAAAAAAGGCGATGCCTTTGAGAATATATGGCTTGAAGGTCCTGCCAAGCAGGTGTTCAAAGGAAAAACAGACCTTATTTAAACAAAAACTTTTATTAATCAATTGTACATGAAAAAAGCTATTCTCATTGTCATCCTGCTTGTATTGGTGGTAGGCGGATTTTTTGGATTTAGATTTTATAAAAAATATTACGGCAACAACATTGAAAAGGATGGGTATGTTCTGATCCCACATCATGCCAGCTTTAAACAGATCCTGGACTCGGCGTCCAAATACGTCAGCAATAAAGAATCTTTTGAAGCGGTAGCACAGGAAAAAGGACTGGCCGAAAATTTCAAGGCCGGACGCTACCATTTCCAGAAAGGATTGGGAAATACCCGGCTGGTGAATATGATCAAAGCGGGCAACCAGGCAGACAACAGCTTCAGGATCGGAGATTTCGGAGACGTTTACCAGATGATCGGCCGGGTGACCAAAAAGACAGAACTGGATTCGCTTCAGTTCGTGAATGATTTCAATAAAATTGCACAAGCAAAAGGCTATAACAACGCAGAAGACCTGAAAAAATACTTCTTCATCGATACTTATAATTTCTTTTGGACGGTGACACCACAGGAGTTCTTTAAAAAATTCGACAGCCAGTACCAGGATTTCTGGAACAGCGAGCGGAAAGCTGAGGAACAGCAATCCGGGCTGACGAGAGACCAGATCTATGCGCTGGCATCCATTGTTTATAAAGAGTCCGGCGGAAAAAAGGACGAAATGAGAACCATTGCCGGATTGTATCTGAACCGTTACCGGAAAGGAATGAAGCTGCAGTCTGATCCAACCGTTATCTATGCGATCAATAAGCAGACGAATTTTAAAGATCAGATCAAAAGGGTTTTCTATAAACATTTATCCACCCCTTCGCCTTACAACACGTACGCGAATAAGGGAATTCCTCCGGGACCGATCTGTGTGGTTGATAAAAATTCGGTGGATGCCGTATTGAATGCGGAAAAGAATAATTACATTTTTATGTGTGCGGATCCCGCAAGATTCGGCTACCACAAATTCACAGCAAGTGCCGAGCAGCACACAATTAATGCAAAAGCTTATCAGGACTGGCTGAATTCAAAAAACATAAAATAAAACCATATTAACTTTTTTTTAACAATTTAATAATTAACATTTCATTGTTTTCAGCGACACATACTTTATAAATAATAAATTATACCTGATATTGCGCAATTGCCATCATTGATAATTTCACAATAGAAAGGAAAATCTTTCACGATTTTACACAAAAAATACCCTTATGAATCAGACGGAAATCATTAACATCTTTACAAAGAAAACCTTAGGGCTTACTTTTGTACTTTCGGCAGCGGCGTTTGCTTTTGCCCAGGAGAAGGTCGGTATTTCAGGATCGGTGGTCAGCAAGAGCAACCAGCCAGTTCCTTATGCTTCGGTTACGTTCAGTAACAAAGCTAACAAATTATTGAGTGACGCAACACTTACCGACGAAAAAGGACAATATAAGCTTGACCTTGCTCCCGGAAATTATGATATTACCATCGAGGCCATCGATTATCAGAAAAATGTCATTAATAAGCAGATTGCTGCTGCCGGAAATATCGGAGCCTTTTCGATAGATCCTGAAAAAAGTGCCACCAATCTTAAAACAGCAGATATCCAGGGCGTTGTGATTACGGCACCGTCTACCAAGCCTTATAAAGTAGAACTGGACAAAAGAACATACGACCCTTCCCAGGATATTGTGAGCAAAGGAGGTAATCTTCAGGATGTACTTTCCAATGTACCTTCAGTTTCCGTAGAAACGGATGGAACGGTTTCCATGAGAGGAAGCTCAAACGTAAAATTTCTGATTAACGGAAAACCTTCTGCCCTTTTGGGAATCGATGACGGAGCCAACGCCTTGCAAAGTATTCCGGCAGACCAAATCGAAAGAATCGAAGTGATTACCAATCCTTCTTCTAAATTTGAAGCCAGCGGAACAGCCGGTATTTTAAATATTATTTTAAAGAAAAGCAAGAAAACAGGGTTTAACGGAAGTGTTTTAGGGACACTAGGCTATCTGCCGCAAACCAATCTCAATACAAATTTAAGCTGGAGAAAAGGAAAATTTACCTGGTTCCTTAATGGGGGCGGTGGTTACAGGGAGTCTAAAAATACCCAAAGAAATAATGCATATCTTTCTACCGGAGATTTCAGGGAAACACATAACGAGTCGATATCTAAAAGCAAAAACGATAATTATAATGCATCCGGAGGTTTGGTTGTAGATCTTACGGATAAGACTTCAATCAATGCTTCAGGAACGGTTAGAACCTTCGATGGAACCAATACAGGAAATATCGATTATACAAATTATGGTTTTGATAACGCGATAACCACAAGAAACAGAACAAGTCTGGGAACTAATAATAACCTGGCTTTTCAGGGAGATTTTGGTATTGACCATAAATTTGATGACAAAGGGCAAAACCTTTCTCTTTCTTTGAGCTTACAAAGTAACCGCTCAAATAACGGAAGCGATATCAACCAGACACAAAACGGCATGTTTGACCTTGATAATATTATCGACCAAAAAACGAAAAACAAAACGGTGATCGGTAAAGCAGACTATGAACTTCCTATCGGAGAAAATTCAAAATTAGAAGCCGGTTACAGAATCGATATCAATAACAACAAATACCAGAACCTTGTAAGACAAAAAACTTCTACACTACCGTTCATGTTATATCTTGAAGATTACACATATAATGCGAACTACGAAGAAATGTTTAATGCCGGTTATGTTCAGTTTAAAAGTAAAATAGGTAATCTGGGATATCAGTTAGGTTTAAGAAATGAATATTCCAATATTGATATTGATTATTTAAATCTATCCGGTGATGTACAGAAAACCACTAAAAACTATAATAATCTTTTCCCAAGTGTATTTTTAAGCTACGAAATTGCCAAAGACAATCAGTTTTTGCTTAACTATTCCAGAAGAATCGACCGTCCAAGATCTTTCTTCCTGATTCCTAATCCAAGTTATAGTGACAATCAGAATATATTTGACGGAAATATTGACCTGAACCCTTCTTATGTAGATTCTTATGAACTGGGATACAGCATTTCTAAAAGTAAATTCACCATTAATCCCACTTTATACTTCAGACACCAGTCTGATGACGTAAAAATTGTAACATATAATAAACAGGAACTTATCAATAATGTTCCGACTACTGTTTTCCACACGAAACCGGTGAATGTTGGAAGTGATGACCGATTTGGTCTTGACCTGAACTTCAACTGGGATACCAATAAGTGGCTGAAGTTCCTCGGAAATGTAGATGTTTTCGGATATAACACCAAAGGTACATTCTTTGATCCGGCACTTATCAGCGAACCTCTTTCTTTTGAAGGAAGCGGTGTTTCAGTAAGAGCAAGACTTACTTCGACAATTAAGATCGACAAAACATTTAATATTCAGTTTCAGGGCTTTTACAGAGGAGGACAAAAGACACAAAGTGTTGACAGAAAAGATATGTATGCTCTGAATTTCGGAGCCTCTAAAACCATTTGGAAAGGTGATGGAACAATATCTTTTAATATTCAGGATATCTTTAATACAAGAGCAATGCAATCCACCTCTTACGGACCTGGATTTTCAAGAGATTCTTACATGCAGTGGCAGCCAAGACAGTTTGCCGTTTCTTTAACCTATAGATTCAAACAGGGGAATGAAAAAGTAGAACAGCCGAAACGTAAGAAAGACATCAACTCCAATGCTACAGGAGACGATCAGCAAGGACCTATGTAATAAAATACAAGCCATAAAAAATCCCGAAATTACTTTCGGGATTTTTTATTTGTCTGCGTCTGCAGCTTCCAGCTTGGCCAGTTTTGCCAGTTCCGCTT
>JAKOOG010000210.1 GCA_022701545.1 Weeksellaceae bacterium
TTTGAAAAAATAGATATCCGCTGCGGGACCATCATCGCCGTATACGATTTTGAAAAAGCAAGAAATCCATCTTACCAGCTGGAAATAGACTTTGGAGATCTCGGCATTAAAAAGTCTTCCGCACAGATCACTTCATTATACCAAAAAGAAGATTTGGTGGGACAACAGATCCTCGCCGTTGTGAATTTCCCTAAAAAGCAGATTGCCAATTTTTTCAGCGAGTGCCTGGTTTTAGGACTTTACGGTGAAGATCAAAACGATGTTACTCTTTTAACGCCATCCCTGCCGACAAAAAACGGAATGCCGGCCGGCTAAAAAACACAAAAAATGATACAGAAAATCCCTTTGGAAAGAGTTTTGTTCCTGGATATTGAAACCGTTCCGGGCTTCGGATTATGGGAAGAATTATCGGAAGCCGAACAGATGCTCTGGGATAAAAAGACCAGATTTCAGAGAAAAGAAGAGATTACCGCAGGAGAATTCTATGTGGAGCGGGCCGGCATCATGGCAGAATTCGGTAAGATTATCTGCATCACGATCGGAATGCTGGAAAAAAACGATACGCTGAAGATCAAAAGCTTTGCCGGTGACGATGAAAAAAAGCTGCTGCTGGAATTCGGTGAAATCTTCAACAGCCAGCGGCTCCGTGAGGTGATCCTCTGCGCCCACAACGGGAAAGAATTCGACTTTCCGTGGATCGCCAGGCGGTATCTGATCAACGGGATTATGCCCCCGACCCCATTCCAGATGTTCGGGAAAAAGCCCTGGGAAATTCCGCACATCGATACGATGGAACTCTGGAAATTCGGGGATTACAAAAGTTTTGTATCGCTGGAGCTGCTCGCCCATGTTTTCGGAATTCCCACTCCGAAAGATGATATCGACGGCTCAATGGTTTCATCAATTTACTACATAGAAAAAGACTTGCAAAGAATAGTGGACTATTGTGAAAAAGATGTCTTAACTTTGGCAAATGTTTTCCGGCGCATGCGCCAGGAAGATTTGTTGAAAAGGTACATCAATTTAGATTAAAAAATGAAATTTACAGACGATCAGATAGCCGATATCGGTGAGGAAATAATCGGCACATTAAAAACCGTATATGACCCTGAAATTCCGGTAGATATCTACGAATTGGGCTTGGTCTACGATGTTCAGATCTCCGACGATGCAGACGTTAAAATCATCATGACCCTAACGACGCCGAACTGTCCCGTTGCAGAAACCCTACCGCAGGAGGTAAAAGACAAGGTGGCTGAAGTGGAAAATGTAAAAAGCGTGGATCTGGAGCTTACTTTTGAGCCGAGCTGGAACAAAGACATGATGAGCGAAGAAGCCAAGTTTGAACTTGGAATGCTTTAATACAATACAAAACCTCAGAATATTCTGAGGTTTTTTTGTTATTGAAAAGAAAAAGTCATCGTCTGTTTCAGGTCGGGATGCAGGCTTTGTGCAACCGGACAATGATGCGCCGTATTTTCGATAAACTGTTTTTCTTCATCGGAAAAATGGTCCGGAAATACAAAATTGCAGATAATCTCGCTGATCCTTCTCGGATTTGCTGCCATTACTTTCTGCAGGTCGCAATAGGCCCCTTCGATATTTATATTTTTATCTTTTCCCAAAATGGCAATGGTGGTAAGGGCACATTCTGCCAGCGAAGTAGCGCAGAGATCGGTAGGAGAAAACTTTTCACCTTTACCGTGATTATCCGTCGGCGCATCGCTTTCTACTAACGTTCCGGACTGTAAATGTTCTGCAGCGCATCTCAAACCTCCAAGGTATGTAATTTTTGATGTGATCATATTCAAGTGAATCTTTTAAAAGTGAAAAATATCTTTTGCTTTGTTATACGAACTTTCAAAGTTTAGCAGGTTCAGCTTATGGTTGGCTTTCTCCACACTCATAAAATTGATCACCTGTTCGGTAGGCATATTTCCCACCAGGTCGTCTTTCGCCATCGGGCAGCCACCGATTCCTTTAATCGCACTGTCGAACCTCGTACAGCCCTGATCATAAGCAGCTTTTAATTTCGAATAGGAATCTTCGTACCGGTTATGAAAATGGGCCCCAAAATTGATCCCGGGATATTTTGAAGGAATTTTTTCAAACAACAGCGAGATGGATTCCGGCGTTGCAACTCCTGTTGTATCAGACAGTAAGATATCTTTAATTCCTATTTCGGAAAACCGCTGGGCCCAGAAATCTACGTCTTCCCATTTCCACATTTCTCCGTAAGGGTTTCCAAAGGCCATCGAGAAATAAATAGTCAGCTGTCTGTTCTCTTTTCCTACCAGTTCCTGCATTCTGATAATCTCACCAAAAGCTTCTTCCTGGCTTTTATTCGTATTCCGGTGCTGAAAAGTCTCGGAGATCGAAAACGGAAAACCGATAATATCCACCGACTGGTGTTTCAGGGCTTTTTCCGCTCCCCGGTAATTGGCAACAATCGCAGAAACCTTTGTATGGGAACGCGATTTATCGATATTTCCAGCCACTTCAGCAGAATCGGCCATCTGGGGAATCGCTTTAGGAGAAACGAAGCTCAGGCAGTCCAGAACATCAAACCCTACATCCATCAGAGAATTGATATAATCTATTTTTTTGTCAGTCGGGATAAATTCTCCCCACCCCTGCATTGCATCACGCGGACATTCAGTAAGAAACATGTTTTACTTTTAGATTTTATCAAATATAATAAAACTAAACAAGTTCAGGAAAGATATCAGCAACTATAATATAAACCTGAATTTCAGAGCATTACACCAATAACTTACGCATAATCCCTCATTCTGAAATACAAATAATCTATTCTGAGCCTCAAAATTGTTAACTTTACGGGAAATTTATACCAATAATGAGCGCAATAGAATTCAACCCTCTGTGGAAAGAAAAGCTGCTGAACCGTTTTCTTACCTATGTAAAAATATATTCGACCAGTGATGCCGAGAGCGAAACCACACCGTCTACCGAAAGACAGTGGGATATCGCCCGACACATCACCGAAGAACTGAAAACCATCGGCCTTGAAAATGTATCGATTGATGACAATGGGTATATCATGGGCTATGTCCCTTCCAACCTTGAAAATAACAGCCAACCGACCATCGGATTTATTTCGCATTACGATACGTCACCGGATTTCAGCGGGGAAAACGTAAAACCGCAGGTTTGGGAAAATTATGACGGAAACGATCTGGTGTTAAACCACACTACAGGATTTACCTTATCGCCTTCAAAATTTGAAAGCTTAAAAAAATATATCGGCCAGACTCTAATTACCACCGACGGAAATACACTTCTGGGAGCCGACGATAAAGCGGGATGCGCGGAGATCGTAACGGCGGCAGAATATTTAATGGCGCATCCCGAAATCAAGCACGGAAGGATTGCCATAGGCTTTACACCGGATGAAGAGATCGGAAGAGGTGCCCATAAATTTGATGTGGCTAAATTCGGGGCGGAATTTGCCTACACGATGGACGGCGGAGAAGTCGGCGAACTGGAATACGAAAACTTCAACGCCGCAGGAGCCGTGGTAAAAATCCATGGACTGAGCGTTCACCCGGGTTATGCGTATGGAAAAATGGTGAATGCCGCACTATTGGCTTCTGAGTTTGCCCAGATGCTTCCTGCCAACGAAACCCCGGCTACGACCAAAGGTTTTGATGGTTTCTATCATTTAATGGATTTGAACGCCGATATTTCCGAAGCCAAACTGCAGTACATCATCCGTGACCATGATGCGGATAAGTTTGAAGCGAGAAAGAAATTCATGGAACAAAAAATTGCTGAATTCAATCAGAAACATGGTGAAGGAACGGCTGAAATCGAAATTAAAGAGCAGTACCGGAATATGAAGCAGCAGTTTGAAGGCAAAATGCACATTGTGGATCTTGCAGCCAAAGCAATGAAAGAAGCAGGGATCGAACCGAAGATCAAAGCCATCCGCGGAGGAACTGATGGTGCCCAACTCTCCTACATGGGACTTCCTTGCCCGAATATTTTCGCCGGCGGGATCAATTTCCACGGACCGTATGAATATGTGGCATTGGAGAGTATGGAGAAAGCGATGGAAGTGATTGTAAATATCGTAAAAGCATAAAATTCTTTCTAATATAAAGCAGAAAGCCGGCTCAATGAGCCGGCTTTTTTCAATATTCTGAATGGAATTCCGTGATGAAATGTTCAGACTTTTTGTGGAAATACTTAATGCCGATGGAATCCCCTCTTCTTTGCCATCTGTTACTTTCATTCATTCCTTCGATTCTTAATTTGAATTTATGTTTAATTCATCTATGATGTCTTAATTTCAAAAAGTTTAAATTCTTATTTCACTTATAATCAATTATATGAAATCATTTTATTAACTTTAATGAATCCAAAATAATTACAAATTAAAACCAAAAACAAAATTAAGTATGAAGAATTTTAAAAAACTTGAACGAAAAGAATTGCTGAATATTCTCGGAAGCGGTATACCCGATTGCCACATCAACGGAGATTCTGCATATTGCCGGACGGATTGTGACTGTACTTTTGGAAAAGTCTGTCAGCTGAACGATGACGGAACCCCCGGACAATGTGTTCCCGGAGGCGGAGGCGGTTCCGGAGGCGGAAACTGTCCTCCGGGAGATAACAGCTGTACAGAACAGCCTTATTAAACGTAAAAAGAGACTGCTTGAAGGCAGTCTCTTTTTTTCATCAGAATATCTTTAATAATAAACTATTGATCTTGTTGGTTTCCCAGGAACGCATCCCAGCCCTGCGCCGTCAAAGCGACCAACTGGTTGGAGCCTCTGGCCACCATAAAATTACCGTCTTCTTTTGCAACGGCATGACCAATGATGGTAAAATCCGGATGGTTTTTAATCTTATCAAAATCATTCGGGGAAATGGTAAATAATAATTCATAATCTTCTCCGCCGCTTAAAGCGCACATCACAGGGTTCAGGTTGAATTCATCCGCTGTGGTAATCGTCAGGTTATCCATCGGGATTTTCTCTTCATACAGTCTGAAACTTACTTCCGACTGATCCGAAAGGTGAAGAATTTCCGAGGCCAGGCCGTCTGAAATATCGATCATGGACGTTGGCTTGATGTCCAGCTGCTCCAAAATCCCTTTTACATCCGTTCTGGCTTCCGGTTTCAGCTGTCTTTCCAGGATATAATCATAGCCTTCCATCTCCGGCTGCATATTCGGGTCTGCCAGGAATACCGCATGCTCTCTTTCCAGGATCTGAAGCCCCATATAAGCACCTCCTAAGTCGCCTGTAACCACCAGGAGATCATTCGGTTTCGTGCCGCTTCTTTTAACGATATTTTCATCGTTCTCGATCCCAATGGCAGTAATGCTCATCACCAGACCGGCGTTGGAACTCGTTGTATCTCCGCCGATTAAGTCAACTTTATACCGTCCGCAGGCCGCCTGGATTCCGGAATAGATTTCTTCCAAAGCTTCCACCGGAAAACGGTTGGATACCGCCAGGGAAACCAGGATCTGCGTAGGCGTGGCATTCATCGCAGCAATATCGCTCAGATTCACTACGACTGCCTTGTATCCCAAATGTTTCAACGGAACGTACCCAAGATTAAAATGTACGCCTTCCGCCAATACATCTGTCGTAAGCACTACTTTTTTTCCTTCAGGATTAATCACTGCCGCGTCATCTCCTACGCCAAGTTCCGAAGAATCATTGGCCAGAGGAAAAAACTGGGTCAGGTGTTTAATCAGTCCGAATTCTCCCAGTTTGGAAATCGGCGTCAGTTCAGGATCTTTATCTTCAAACATAAATATAAAATATAATTGATGAGTGATGATTGATAAATGATTGAACAGAGGTCTGAATCATCAATGATCATTTATCAATCATTATTTATTTAGCAAATGTTGCCGGATCAATATTTTCCGGGCGGAACGGCAGGTTTTTGAAATCTTCACGGGTAAGCACCGCTGTTTCCGGGGATTTGTATTTGTTCATGGCTTCTACCACGTCATCGGGCGGGGTCGTCATTTTCCGCAGCATCATATCGATCCACACTCCGGTGGCTTCCGCCGTTGCACAGTGTTCGCCGTCAGGGGTATAAAACTTGTGTACAAATCGGTAGATTGAGGAATCCTCCGCACATCCGTCGATTTCAAGGCTTACGATCACCGTCTGATCCGCGTAGATTTCTTTAAAAAACGAGTATCTCTCATGCAGGATCACCGGTCCGATTCCCCATCGGCTAAGCTGGGTTACTCCCATTTTTTCTTTGGTCATAAAAGCCATTCTCGATTGGGCACAGTACTGCACATAAGATGAATTGGCCAGATGTTTATTGGCATCAAGATCGCTCCAGCGTACTTCGAAGGTATGGTAGAATATCATTTAATTTTTGTTTAATATGAACTTAAATTTTATCACAAAATTTTTCACTTCTCTTTTAACTCATAGAAACAGCATAATTCTGAAAATCTTTGATTTTCCTCTTCTGTGATCTGAATTATACGCAACTCAAGTGACTAAAATCTTACGGGCCTAATGTGTTAAAAGCTTTTGTGACTTTTGTGGTTATCATTTCCCGGTTCTGATCGAAAAATTACATTCTTCAAAATTACTCAAATAAGATGGTTTATAAAAATTGTAGTTTTGCAAAAATAATCTTGAGCATAAGATTAA
>JAKOOG010000232.1 GCA_022701545.1 Weeksellaceae bacterium
AGAAATACAGGAACAAAGTTCCGGTAACTACAACATTATGAAAATTGCCACATACAATGTAAACGGCATAAACGGTCGGCTTCCTGTCCTTTTAAGATGGTTACAGGAAGCCGATCCTGATATTGTATGTCTGCAGGAACTTAAGGCTCCGCAGGAAAAATTCCCGGAAACAGCAATTCGCGAAGCTGGTTACCGAGCCATCTGGAAAGGACAGAAAAGCTGGAATGGTGTAGCTATTCTGGCTAAGAACCAATATGAAATTACAGAAGTCCAGCGAGAGCTGCCGGGCGACGATAATGATACCCAGAGCCGTTATATAGAAGCCATCATTGATCAGATTGTAATCTGCTGTCTGTATCTGCCTAACGGGAATCCTTATCCCGGACCCAAATTCGATTATAAATTGAGCTGGCTAAAACGCTTTAATAAACGCGCCGGCGAACTGATAAAAATGGCTCTTCCGGCCATACTGATCGGGGATTTCAACATTATCCCTACTCTATTGGATGTGCATAAGCCGGAACGATGGGAAGACGACGCCTTATTCCAACCCGAAGTACGAAAAGCATTCGCTGATCTAACCAGGAAAGGATGGACGGATTGCATCCGCACTTTATTTCCAGAAGAAAAAATCTATACATTCTGGGATTATCTTTATAAGGCCTATACGCGTGATGCGGGAATCAGGCTGGATCATCTATTGCTGAGCCCCTATCTGAAATCAAGATTACAGTCTGGCGGCGTAGATAAACACGTCCGGGGATGGGAAAAAAGCAGCGATCATGCTCCGGTCTGGATCGAGCTTAAAGATTAAGCCAAACTTTAATTGCGCAGGATTAATTGATTTATACTTAATTGGTTCAACAATCAATTTTAAAGCTGTATTTAGATTATAGTGCTATGCTGATTTAAATACCAAAATCAATTACAACTACTTTTATAAATCCTGAATATAAAAATAAAGTTATCCTGAAAATAGGATAACTTTTTAATTTGAATAAAGCTTTCGCAGTATGTGTTTTAATCCGGCTACTTCACGGCAGCCTGTGCCTTTTCAGATTCCATTAAATGGTGTTCCAATGTTGGAAGCGTTTTGCTTGCAAAAGATTTCAATGAAGCTTCCATACCTCCTGAAGCCTCTTTCTTAAACTCTGCAATATCCATTTTGTGGTCGCTTACCATAAGATCGGTATACGCACGGTCAAATTCCGCTCCTTTTTTCGCTTTCAGATCATCATATTTTTTCTGCTGATCGGCATCAAGACTGGTCGGTAAAGTGTACTTAGCCATTGAAGCCCATGATTTTAATTCTTCATTGGCTTTGCCGTGGTCTTTCACCATCATGGCACCCAAGGATTTTACAGTTGCGTTCTGTGCATTGGTTTTTGCGAGCTCACCCATCATGACTTCCATCATTCCTCCTTTGGCAGCAGCATCAGCAAATTTTTTATCCTGATCGCTCAGGGTAGTATTTGCGGCCGCGTTGTTTTGGTTCATTGTTGAAGCAGAATCGCTTCCGGAAGTTGCCATTCCGGTGTCTGCAGGCGCAGACATTGCCGTACTGTCGGCTGACTGATTTGCAGTTGTAGATTCGTTTTTCTTACAAGCCACCATAGTTCCAACGGCTAGTAAGGTTAAAATTGTCTTTTTCATAATATTAATAAATGGTTTTGATAAATTTTAATGTGTATCCGGATAAACTTACTGATAAAAAAGCGTACCCGTCTATGATCAGGATCATAATCCTTCAATTCTTAATAATCTTCCGATATACAATAAAAGAAGCTTCTTCATTACTGAAACAGCTTCTTTTATTTATTTTTATACAAAATTATTGTATTTAATGTTGCCGGTAGCTCCCATCGGAAGATAGACTACTTTTCTTTTGATCATTTTTGCTTTTTCAAGAGCTTTAAGTGCTTTCTGGCGCTCAATTTCTCTGTTCAGGGAAGATGATGAAGTTTCCCATTCGTTAGAATTTTTCATAATATAATATTTAAGTGGTTGGTGTCTATATATCAGTGCTTTGCAGCTATTATTTTGTTTACATAAAACAGGCCATTTTTTATATTTTATTAAAAAAATTACTTTTTTTATTTGTTTAGTTAAAATTCAACGGATAATTTATTCATTACTGGTTTTCAACAGGCTCTTTCTTCTTAAATTTCTGAAAAAAGAATATATTCCATAAGATGAGTTCATATCCATAGAAAGTATCTTCAATGGGAATGGTAAGGATCCTACAACCCATAAAATTTTTAGGATTGTAATTGACGATCGGTGATTCCAGCCCGGTTCCGGTTAAGATACCGTTAACCATCAGAAAGCCCGGCATCAGGATAAGATAGATAAAGGAAGCTTTCCCGATCCATCGTACCTTCAAAACGAAATGTAAAACAGCGAGACTGAATGCTGTTGTAATGAAGGTCATGCTGGTATAAATTTTATCGATGAAATAAATTCCGATCATCAGAGCCAGCAAAATACAAATCATGACGAAAACTTTTTCCCGAAGCGGTTTCCAATCCAGATGGAAAAATTTATCCAGACAGAAGTAAGTAAACATACAGGCAAAAGGGATACAAAAAAAGAACAGGATTTCTTCAATCGGCAGTTTCAGAAACCTGATGCCGATCAGATATTTGTCATTGAACCACCACACTCCTATTTTCGTGAACCAGGCATCCCAAATAATAAAGACTACCGCTACAATAAATGAGGCCAAAAGAAAAGCCCCGAAATGCCTGTTGAATTTTATTTTGGGATGAAAGGAAAAAATAAAACAGATAATGATGGTAAAAAAATTGATAAGAAGGTAAGTATACTGAAGCATCCGTTATCTTTTTTTATTAAAGTACATCTTAAAGTATTTTACCGGAACCCAAAGGAAACCAAAGCATTCACCCTCTTCTTTTCCGGTGTGTTTATGATGTTGCTTATGCGCTCTTCTGATGGCCATCAGATAAGGATTTTCCGTATTGCGAAGTACTTTGATGCGCTGATGAATAAAAATATCGTGGACAAAAAAATAAGCCATTCCGTATAATGCAATGCCCAGAGCAATATAAAACCAGTGGTTAAAACCCTGTATGGTTCCATAATACATCAGCATAATGGTCGGAAGGGCAAAGATGACGAAAAAGTAGTCGTTTTTTTCCATAGGGCCATCACTGCTGTGATCATGATGATCTTTATGCAATGCCCAGAGGAAACCGTGCATCACATATTTATGCGTAAGCCAGGTGATGCCTTCCATAATGAAAAAAGTAGCGGCCAGGATAAGAAAATTCATATCAATAAAAATAATTTAAGTAATAATTGAATGCTATAAAAAGGATGTTTTATACTGTACGTAACAGCTCATCATTAAGGAAATTTTCGCCCCGTTTGAAATCCGTATTCTTTCGCTCAGAATCTTTTCTGCTGATTTTCTTTTTATCTTTTTAAATAAGGAGACATAATATTTATAGGCAAGATAAACCCCGAACCGGGAAGATGCCGGAAGCTTTTTAATTCCGATCAATGCCTGTCTGAACTCTTCCTCTATTTCCCTTTCGATGGAAAGCTTTACGTTATTATCGAATAATGACATATCCAGATTGGGGAAATAGCTTCTTCCCAACGTGTAATAATCATCTTTCATATCTCTGAGAAAATTAACTTTCTGAAAGGCTGATCCGAGGATCATGGCAGAAGGTTTCAGGGCTTCATACTGCTTTTTATCACCGTTTACAAAGATCTGGAGACACATGAGTCCTACCACTTCCGCAGACCCCAGAATATATTCCTTGTAAAGGTCCGAATTATAATCGATTTTCTGGAGATCCATTTCCATACTTTTCAGAAACTGGATAATCAGCTGCCGGTCGATATTGTACCGATGTACCGTTTCCTGGAAAGCCTGCAGGATCGGGTTCAGTGAAATACGTTCCTCAAGAGCCTGGAAGGTTTCTTCTTTAAATTTTAAAAGCAGCTTTTCTTTATTATAATCGTGAAAGCTGTCTACAATCTCATCAGCAAGGCGTACATATCCGTAAATAGCGTAGATGGGATTTCTGATGGCTGACGAAAGGGCAAGTATGCCCAATGAAAAGCTGGTGCTGTACAGCTGGGTGGTTTGTTTACTGACTTTGTAAGAAAGTTCGTCATATAACTTTTTCATATGTATCAATTTTTGGTGGCTTCGGTAGCAGCAATTTTTCCTGAAATAATAGAAGGCGGAACCCCCGGTCCCGGAACCGTAAGCTGGCCTGTATAAAATAGGTTCTTTACTTTTTTGTTCTTTAGAGACGGTTTCAGTACCGCAGTTTGGGATAAGGTATTGGCAAGGCCGTACGCATTTCCTTTATACGCATTGTAATCTTCCTTAAAATCCTTGACGCAATAGCTTTTTTTGTAGTCTATTTTCAGCAGAAGATCAGAAGCGCCTGTATGCTTTTCCAGCCTGAGCATCATTTCCATGAAATAATGCTCCCGGATTTCTTCGGAATCTTCAATCCCGGGCGCGACGGGCATGAGCAGAAAAACATTCTCACAATTTTCCGGAGCTACGGATGCATCTGTTTTGGAAGGGCAGCATGCGTAGAACAAGGGTTTTGTAGGCCACTTTTTGTCTTTGTAGATTTCTTCGGTATGGAGATCGAGATCATTTTCAAAAAACAGGGTGTGGTGTTTCAGGTTTGAAATTTTTTCTTTAAATCCCAGATAGAAAATCAGGCACGAAGGGGCAAATACACGGTCTTCCCAGTAACTTTCGGTATAATTTCTCAATTCTTCAGGAAGGAGCGTGGATTCTGTATGGTGATAGTCTGAGGAAGCAATAATTGCATCAAAGTCAATATCTGTATTATTAACTGTCAAGGAAGACACCTTTTTATCATTCACATTAATCCTTTGCACATTGGAATCTACATAAAAATGGGTTCCCTGGGACTCGGCAATGTTTTTCATAGCGTCGATAATTTTGGAAAACCCGCCCATCGGGTACCAGGTCCCCAATTTGTATCCTCCGTAATTCATTAAACTGTATAATGCAGGAATATCCTTGGGTGCGGCACCTAAAAAGATGACAGGAAACTCCATCAATACAATCAACTTAGGGTGCTTAAAATATTTTCTGACAAAACGTTGAAAATTGGTCAGAAGATCGAGTTTCAATGCACTTTTCGCTATTTTCGGCGAAATGAATTCAAACCACGAATGGCAGGGCTTGTTTACAAATTCTTTCATCCCCACCTCATATTTGTAGCGGGCATCTTCCATGAATTCATCCAGTTTCTTTCCGGCTCCGGGTTCCGTATTTTCGAAGAGGGTTTTCATCTCTTCATAATTTTGCGGAATATTCATTTTACCGTCCGAAAAAACCATTTCAAATTGCGGATCCAGCGGAACAAGGTGATAAAACTCAGAAGCCTTTTTACCGAAGTCATTGAAAAAAGACTCGATAATATCCGGCATCCAGTACCAACTCGGTCCCATATCGAAAGTATAACCGTTTTCGGTTTTAAAATGCCTTGCCCGACCGCCGATGTCGCTGTTCTTTTCAAATAAATGAACTTCGTGCCCCGCTTTAGAGGCATAGGCTGCTGCAGACAATCCCGAAAACCCTGATCCTATTACCGCAATTTTCTTTTTCATGGTTAGTTTTTAAATGAATATTCTTCGTATACCGTCTTAATGAGGTCTTTACTGTCTATGTTTTTGGAGAAAATAGGATAATGGAACCGGTCCAGCTTATTAAGAATCTTGATAAGTTCCATTTTTTCATGGTAGGTAAGGTTACCCGTCACAATCTCTGTTGCCATTCTGATCTTGTTCATGTGCTGTTCCAAAGCGGCAATTCCTTCTGCAGTAATGCTGATTAGCTTATTTCTACGGTCGGTATCGGATTCTATCTGCCCGATCCATCCCTGCTTTAAAAGCCTGGTAATAATGAGCATCCCGACAGGTTTATTGTGAATGTTTTTTTTGATGAGTTCCATTTTGGTCATTCTTCCGAATGCCCTGAGATTGATAAGATAAATAAAGTCTTCCTGAGTCGCAAAATCCGAACCTGCGATGGCTGATTTAGAATAGGTTCTGGCATACCGGTTAAGGTGTACGAGCAAGGTGCTTATGGCACTTTCGGCGGTTCTGCCGCTGTCTTTTCCTTCCCAGTAAGGTTCGTTGTTTTTAGCATGTTCAGCAGATTCCTTATCGCAGATCCATGTTTTAAAACCTTGAACCGTATCCGGATAAATATGATTGGTATTTTCTTGGCCAAACTGTTCCAGAAGATCAATGACTTCTTTGGTAACTCTGTAATTCATGATGAATTTAATATATAAATAAACTAAACATACTATATATAGTTTACAAATAAACCTATCAGCATTTTTTATGCCAAATAATAATATTAAAAAAAAATTGAGATCTGCGCTAAATAGGCATGCTTATTGCAAAATATCAAGAACACCAATTAAAATTTTAATATGAACAACGAAAAAACAGTATCAACATTAAACGATTTACTGAACATCACGAACGACAGAATTGAAGGATTTTCAAAAGTAGAAGACAAAGTATGGGAAAACCACTCCGGTTTAAGAGCCGATTACGATCAGATGGTTTCGCAATCCCAGCAAATGAAGTCGGATCTGATTAAAAAGATCAACGAGCACGGAGGAGACGCAGATAATTCCACAAGTACGGCAGGAGCATTGCACAGAGCATGGATTGATGTAAAAAATGCATTTTCCGG
>JAKOOG010000237.1 GCA_022701545.1 Weeksellaceae bacterium
AAGGCAAATGCAAGACCTCACGAAAAATAATTTTGACTTCATCCGTGTTCTCCTCGCTTTTATCGTTTTCGTGGGGCATTTAGGCGCTTTAAGCGCTTCTCCTGAACTTAAAATTTTTGAAAAAAGCCCCGTCGAAATCGCCGTTTTCGGATTTTTCGTGGTCAGTGGCTTTCTGATTGCCAGAAGTTATGAGCGCTCTTCCAGTTTAAAAAGTTATATCAAAAAAAGGATCCGGAGAATTGTTCCGGCGTATTTGCTGGTGGTTTTTCTCTGTGCTGTTTTATTAAGTCTTGTAAGCACCTATACCTTCAGGGAATATTTCAGCAATACGCAGGTTTACAAATACCTGTTCTGGAATTCCATATTCCTTAACTTCAAAGCACCGTGGCTTCCCGGTGTATTCGGCAACCAGGCCGTCAACGGAGCCTTGTGGACCCTGAAAATAGAAATGAGCTATTACTTTTGTGTTCCGCTTCTTTTCCTGCTTTTCGGGAAGAACAACAAATACCGGAACATCAGTTTGCTTATTATTTATTTCCTGTCATTGGTGTATCTCAATTATTTTGAATTGCTGGGAAAAATTTCAATGGCCAAACAGCTTCCGGGAACCCTGTCTTATTTCATTCCGGGAATGCTGATTTATTTTAATTTTGACTGGTTTATTAAACATAAACATACTCTGTTTATCATTGCCATCCTTACGGTCTGGATCGATCTGATTTTAAACATCCAACTCTTTTCACCGATGATGATCGGGATGATCGTCCTGTATCTTGCCTATTCCCTTAAATTCCTGAACAATTTCGGGAAGTACGGTGATTTTACGTACGGCATTTACATTTTTCATTTCCCGATTATCCGGACCTTTACCACATTAGGCCTTTTTAAAGACTACAATCCTTATGTGATGGCCGTGGCCTGCATGCTGGTCGTCATTGCCGTCGGGATTGGTTCATGGCATTTTTACGAGAAAAAATTTTTATAAACACAAATGAAAGAGCTGGTTTCCATCATTACGCCTTCTTACAATTCTGCAGAATTCATCGGGGAGACAATACAATCGGTCCTGAACCAGACTTACCAAAACTGGGAATGGCTGATTTCCGATGACCGTTCTACCGACGATACCGCTGAAATTATTCGGAAATACAATGACCCACGGATCAAGCTCCGGGTGCTTGCGCAGAATGGCGGTGCCGGAAATGCCCGGAATAAAAGCCTGGAACGGGCAGAGGGAAGATATATCGCTTTTCTGGATTCCGATGATCTCTGGCTCCCGGAATATCTGGAAACGATGACTGGTTTTATGCAGGAAAACAGGGCAGAATTAGTATACTGCAATTACTCGAGATGCGATGAGCATACAATGGAGCCGATCCTGAAGGATTTTGAAGCGGATACCGTTGTTACATTTTCCAATCTGCTTAAAACCTGCAGGCTTGCGCCGGTTTCGACAATGTATGATACGAAAAGGGTCGGGAAATTCTTCTTTCCGGTAAAAAGCAAGCGTGAAGACCATGTGATGTGGCTGAATCTTTTAAAAGAAATTCCTAAAGGCTATCCTCTGAATAAGACCCTGGCCAAATACAGGATGCGTAAAAACAGCGTTTCCAGAAAAAAGAAAAACATCATCAAAGACCAATATCTCGTTTATAAGGAATTTATGGGCTTTTCGACGATTACCTCTTTATACTACACAGCCAATTGGGCCGTGAACGGATTTCTGAAATATTCAAAAATTTTTAATTAAATTTAGAAATGGAATATTCAAAAGAGTTTAAGACGGCACTCAGCAATTTTTCACCTGTAGAAAAAGACCGGCTGATTTTCAGGCTGCTCAAAAAAGACAAGCTGTTGTCCAAAAAGTTATATTTCGAGCTGATTGATCCTGAAACAACGGATAATAAGCGGGATGCGATGGAAGAAATCGTCAAGGAAAAAGTTCTGCTGGCTTCCAAATACATCAGCAATCAAAAATATTTCCTGTCGATTATCCGTAAAATAAGCGCGGAAATTACCGAGCATGTAAAAATTACCACGGATAAGTTTGGGGAAGTTTCCCTGAATCTTCTGTTGATGAATGAGATCCTGATATATAATGATGACCTCAGCCGGCAGCGCTTTGATAATGTTTATAAGCTGTATTTGTATATGATCAACAAAACGGTAAAAGCCCTGTTGCTGACCAGAAAGCTGGATGTGGACTACTGGATGGAAATTGACGAGTACCTGGACCACCTGAAAGAAAAAATTCTTGAGAACAAATACCTCTCGAAGCTGTTTATCAATAACGGAATCGATTTCAAATGGCTGATCAGTGATCAGATTCCAGAAAATTTCGACCAGATCATCAAGGAAATTAAGAGCCGGGGATTTTTAAGATAACATATTTTCCAGGATCAGGTCAGTAGATTCCGGCTTTCCGGAGACGAAATTCTCAGCGTTTTCAGACATTGATTTGAGCAACTCTTCATTATTGATCAGAAATAAAACAAAATCGGCAGCAAGTCCTGGATTTTCAAAAGCCCTTCCTCCGTCTGCAGCAATCAGCTCATCGGCTTCCGGATTTTTCCGGTAATGATTGCCAAAGATAACGGGAACGCCAAAAGTAGCTGCTTCGAGAATGTTGTGCAGCCCGGCATCATGAAAGCCTCCGCCCACTACGGCAATATCGGCGTAAGAATAGAGCTTGGAAAGCAGACCGATGCTGTCTATTATTAAAATATGGGAATCTGAATCGACTGCAGCCTCATTCATCTTACTGTATAAAAGCGCATTCGGGAACATCTGTTTCAATCCCTGAACCCTTTTGAGATCGTGCGGCGCAACAATGAGTTTAACGTAAGGACTTAGCTGTAAAACTTCTTCCATTATTTTTTCTTCTGCCTGCCACGAGCTTCCAAAGACAACCGCCTTATCCTTTCCGATAAATTCCTTTATAAAATCCACCCGATTGTTGCGGCTTCTCAGTTGTTTTACGCGATCGAATCTGGTATCTCCGGTTACCGAAGATTTTGTAAGGCCTACGCTTTTGGCCAGTGCGTAAGACATTTCGGTCTGGTGGAAAAACCAATCGATATTTTTCTGCAGCTGTTCTACAAACCATTTTCCGTACGAAGTAAAAAAGGATTGCCGTTCATAAAACAATGCGGAAATTACATAGGTTTTAGCACCTTTATTTTTCAGCTCTTCCAGCAGGTTGTACCAGTAATCATATTTCACCGTAAAAAATAGTTGAACATCAAACTGGGCAACAAACTCCTTTACATAAGATTTCTTATCAAACGGCAGATAGCAAATGACATCCGCGATGTGCTTTTTATTAATAACATGTTCATATCCTGATGGTGAAAAAAAAGTGATCAGAACTTTATGGTCGGAAAAGTGGGCTTTCAGTCTTTCCAGCACAGGAAGGCCCTGTTCATATTCCCCTAAGCTTGAAGCATGCATCCAGATCACCTTATCGGATTCTGAAAATCCGGACTTTACTTTTTGTAAAGATTCCTTTCTGCCCTCAACGCCTTTTTTCGTTTTATCATTAAATACAGAGAAAGCTTTCATCGCAAGGATGAGCAGATTGATAAATAGGTTATAAAGAAAAGCCATCATATTTAATTTTAATTTTTACGATCATAAAGTAAAAGCCCAACTCAAAAGACATCAGAGCCTGTCTATTCATTAAATATTTATTCCTGAACTTATTTTGTTCTGTTATTTAGAAACACCTATAAAGATGAACAAAACAATCAGGCTGCCAATCACTGAGAACAGCGCCGAAGACAGCGCAACCTTTGGCTTTGCCTCCTTATCCCGGGCATACCTGAACATATAATCCTGGCTGTTCAGAAAGATCAAAGAGATTAACAGCAAAAGCCATCTTAGAAAAATTTTCATAATCAAAAATTGTGCATATTCATTCTCATCCGTAATTTGTACAGGATAGTTTGAAGACCCGGGAGTTCTGACCATGTAGGCAAGGAAAAAATACAAGACTGTTAAGAACAAAGGAGTAAAAAAGGAATATTTCTTATTCCCGAAATTATCCGCTTTTCCTTCAAAATCAAAATGAGTAGGAATGCTCTGAGGTAAAGCTTTATAATGCTTCACTGTAAACCACCACAAAAAAACCAGCAGTCCGAAATTTAAAATATCAAAAATGCCCAGAAGAATATTTTCCATTTCAGATGTGTTTTTAAATTTAGATTACACTTTTAATCACCCTCAGCTTATGCGTATGCTTATTCAATTCTTTATTAAAGATACCGGTAGAATCCAGGGTGTCGATTCTCACTTTTCCGGAAGCATGGATAATCCTCTGGTTGTCCAGCATAATGCCGACATGAACGATTTTTCCTTCCGGGTTTTCGAAAAAGGCAAGATCACCGGGCCGGCTTTCTCCCACAAAGCTTAAGGATTCCCCAACATTTACCTGCTGGGAAGCATCTCTGGGTAATTTAATTTCATGAATTTTATAAACCAGCTGGGTAAAGCCGGAACAGTCTACCGCAAAAAAGCTTTTGCCGCCCCACAGATAAGGAACGTTGATAAATTCTTTTGCCGTTAAAGCGATGCTTTCGCGTACATCATGGCTCCTTCTTGAAGCAACCGTCGGAAACTCCACTTCCGAGCCCATCGAAAGCAGGGTCTTGCCGTCGTTCATCAGTACGGAAGAAAAATCCTCGGTAACAACCGTCACTTTCCGTTTTGTCAGCACTTCACCGGTCACCGGACGGAGCTGTTTTGTATCCATCCATCCTTCATATCCGTCGTAGTGCATTTTTATTCTCGTCCAGTTCTTATTGACTTCCAGAATATCCGCACTTTCGCCAAACAATATTTCCGTAACAATTTCAGCCCGGTCAGAAGCTTCAGCCCGGACCGGTGCAACGGTAACACTACAAATTCCTTTATCCATCAGTTTATATTAAGTTTAAGGTTTAGGTTAAGATTGGAAATCATCTCCCCTGTCTTAACTTTAAACTCACCTTGATCTATTTTCTTCTCAGGAAATTTACCCCGTCCCGCAAAGGTAAAATAAGATTTTCAAAATCGTCGTCTTTCGCGACCAAATCATTCAATTCCTTAATCACCTGAGTAGACTTTTGTCTGGGATTTTCTTCCAGCACTTTTCCGTACCAGAGCACGTTATCGAACATTACCACCGATCCCGATTTCGTTCTCGGCTTGATCAGCCTGAAATATTCCGCATAATTTTCTTTGTCTGCATCAATAAACACCAAATCGAAGACCTCTTCCGTTTCTTTTAAAAATTCTTTTGCATCCTGAAGCCTAAAATCAATCTGTCCGGAAAATTCACTTTCCGAAAAATATTTCTTCGGGAGATAAGCTAAATCTTCATTAACGTCCAGGGTCGTAATTTTTCCGTTTTTTGCCATTCCCGCCGTAAGGCAAAGCGTCGCATAGCCGGTAAAGGTTCCTATTTCCAGAATATTTTCCGGCTGCATCATTTTGGAAATGACCGTCAGTAACCTTCCCTGCTGGTACCCGGAAATCATATGCGGCTGCGTGGTCTTCTGATAGGTTTCCCGTCTCAGTTTTCTCAGGATTTCAGGTTCCGATGAAGCATGGGTTTCAAGATACCTGTCCATCTCCGGATTTTTTTCTTCAAAAAAGCTCATTCTACAAATTTTAGGCAGTCAAATTTACTTAAATATAACAAAAACGCATAGATAAACCCAAAGATTCTGATGAACCGGGGAAATCCCTGACACAAATACCGTAAAAATACGGATGGTTTTGTTTCCGGATACCACTATCTTTGCATGGAAGGGTAGAAACACATGGCAATAATGTTTGCAGAAAAAAAACAAATTAACCACAAGAATCAAAGGAACCCGGTGCCGAAAGGCACTCCGGGTTCTTCTTTAAAGAAAACTAATAAACCAGAAATATCCAATTCATTTTTTCACAGAATTATTTCTTTACTTAAAAAAGAAGAATTAATTTGATTAGCTAAAAAAAGAAATCCCGAATGACTTCGGGATTTCTTTTTTTATTGATAATGGATATCTGAAATTATTTTTTCGGAGCGATGTCCATTAATTTCATGAACTCATCCAACTTAGGCATAATTATGATTTCCGTTCTTCTGTTTTCCGCTCTTCCGGAAACGCTCATGTTGGTTGCTTTAGGATTGTATTCGGAACGTCCGCCCGCTGTGATTCTTGCCGGGTCAACTCCAAACTGAGTCTGTAAGATTTTTGCTACCGAAGTTCCTCTTAAAGCAGAAAGATCCCAGTTGTCTCTCGGCAGGTTCGGAGAATTTAAAGCGGCGTTATCCGTATTTCCTTCGATAAGTACAGAATACTTATCGTAATCGTTGATCACTTTGGCTACCTTTCCTAACACTTCCTGAGCGGCAGGTAATATATTGTAATCTCCTGTTTTATATAACATTTTATCCGAAAGCGAAATCATCACCACTCCTTTCAGGACTTTTACCTGAACATCGCTGTCCGCTACATTATCCAAAGATCTTTTCAGTTTATTGGACAATGCCAGATTCAAGCTGTCGTTTTTTGCATTGTTTGAAATCAGCTGCTTGATGTAGGAGTTTGAAGAGTTGATTTCCCCTACTAACTTATCGATATTCGCAGAACTTTTTCCTGAATTTGAAAGACACGCATCCAATGAAGATTTCAGTGCATCATGCTGGCTCTTTAATAAATTATTTTCACTGGCCAATGCTGAATTCTGAGACTTCAGATCCTGAATTTCCCTCTGCCTTTCCCCTACGTTTTCAATACACTGCTTGTAATTTGAGCTTAACGCGTCATACTGCTTTTTGCTGATACAAGAGGTCATTCCCAACGCCATTGCAGAAACTGCTAAAATTTTCAAAATTTTCATAAATAATCATTTTTAGACGGTCCAAAGGTAACAAAATTCATTTTAATTATATGAGTTATCTTTGCATAAAGAAATCCTAAACTTTTATGTTAAACCTATCAGCGTTTAAAAACCAGCTGGCCAAGCTTGTTCATTTTCCTGAAAATCAAAGCTATCTTCTCGCCGTCAGCGGAGGCGCCGATTCTATGGTACTCGCGTATTGTTTTAAGGAGGCGGGGATTAAATTTCAGGTGGCACATATCAATTACAAGCTCCGTGGCGAAGATTCGGACCTGGACCAGAAGATGGCAGAGGATTTCTGCAAAAAGCACCGTATTCAATTTCATGTATATTCAGTTTCGGAAAAAGACCGGAAGCCTGAACATTCCATCCAGCTTTGGGCAAGGGAACTGCGGTATGATTTTTTCAAGCAGATCCAAAAAAGGGAAAACCTGGAATTCCTGGTTACGGCCCATCACCTGAACGACCAGCTGGAAACCTTTATCATCAACCTCTCCAAAGCAGCGGGCATCAGCGGATTAAGCGGGATTCCGGCCAACAGCAACCGTATTATCAGGCCACTTCTTCCTTTTGCGAAAGAAGAAATTTATGCTTTTGCAAAAGAAAAACGGATTGAATACCGGGAAGACCTTTCCAACCGGAAAAATGATTATTTACGAAATAAAATCAGGAATGAGATTGTCCCGAAACTCATGGAGACCAACGACCACTTTTTAGATAACTTCAGAAAAAGCGCTTCTTATTTAAACCAGACCAAAGATTTTGTTCAGCATCAGATCGCGGAAATAGAAAAACGCATCACCTTATTTAACCCATCCTGCAAGATTTTATCCAAAGAACTGCTGGGCCGGGAAAGTGATTTCGTAAAGTTTGAAATTTTAAAGAAGTACGGCTTTGATCAGGAAAAAGAAATCCCGAAAATTTTCAATGCTGAAAACGGCAGCTTGTTTTTCTCTAAAGATTACCAACTCTTGGTGAATTATGATGAATTGATATTAAGCACGAAAGTGACTCATACAAAGCCGACGGAAAAAGATGAGGACATTCTCTTAATTGAAAAATCTGACGTTTCTGAAAACCGAATGGCAGTAAATCTCGAAAGTATAATGGGAATCGAGGGAATCAATAAAGGCTTTGAATGGGATTTCGACGCCCGTAAACTCCGTTTTCCATTGCGGTTACGGAGACCGGAACAGGGGGACGAATTTTATCCTTCCGGTTTTTCGGGGAAAAAGAAAGTTTCCAAGTTTTTTAGGGACGAAAAATTATCTATTTTAGCGAGGCAAAAAATATGGATCCTGACCGATGGTGAAAACTCCGTACTTGGGGTGATTCCTCTCCGGCAGGACCGAAGATATTCCGGGGATGAGAATACCGGAAATATTCTCAAAATTTTTAATAAAAAGTAAAATGAAGTTTAGAAACTGGTTTTTATTGGTTCTGTTGTTCTTGGTAACCGGAATTAATGCACAAATCAAAAATCCTGTAAAATTTAAATTCACCATCAACGAATTAGGTGATAACCAATACGAAGCGGTGCTGAATGCAACGATGGAAAGCGGCTGGCATATTTATTCCAAAGATCTTCCTGAAGACACCGGAATCCCGACCAGCTATAAAGTTTCAGGAAAGAATATCGAGCTGATCGGAAAATTTACGGAAACCGGAAAAAAACATGAAGAGTTCTCCGAGGCTTTCGGAGGTAAAATTGTTTTTTATTCTGATGCAGCAGGTTTTAAGCAGAAATTTAAGTTAAAGGACGGCACAAAACCGGGAGATGTTGTAGCAGAAATTACTTATCAGACTTGTGACGACAGGGTATGTCTTGCTCCGAACACCCTGGAATTCAACAAACAGGTAACACCGAAAGGAACTGCTGCTGAAGCCAAGACAGACGAAAAAGCTGAACCGGCGAAAGATTCTGTACAGCCTGTAATCGATACGTTGGGAGTTGTGGTGCAAAACAATATTCCTGTGACGCAAACGGCCCAACTCGATCCTAAGCAGTTAAAAATAAAATCAATTGATATCGCCCATCCGCTGACGGATTGCGGAACCGGATCTTCCAAGATCAGCGAAAATTACTGGACGTATCTTTTGTTAGGGTTTATCGGAGGACTGATTGCCCTGCTTACCCCCTGCGTATTCCCAATGATCCCATTAACGGTTTCTTTCTTTACCAAAGGAAATAAAAATCCGGCAAAAGGAAAAAGGGACGCCCTGATCTACGGGTTTTTCATTTTATTGATTTTTGTGCTGTTAAGCGTTCCTTTCCACCTGATCGACGGGATTGCCGGAAATATCTTCAATGAAATCTCAACCAATGTCTGGCTGAATATCGTTTTCTTCATCATCTTTATTTTCTTTGCCGGAAGCTTCTTCGGATATTACGATATTACCTTGCCAAGCTCGATTGCCAATAAATCGTCAAAGGCGGAAGAGGCCGGAGGGATTATCGGAATTTTCTTTATGGCATTGACGCTGGTGATAGTATCGTTCTCCTGTACGGGCCCTATTTTGGGAAGTTTACTGGGAAGTGCCATTACCGGATCGGCAAATGTCCCGATGCTTCTGACTTTTGCTTTAGGCGGTTTTGGATTGGCCTGGGCAATCGTTTTCGGACTGTTGGCTTTATTCCCGCAGGCTCTGCAGAGTCTTCCGAAATCCGGAGGATGGATGAATACCGTAAAAGTGGTGTTAGGTTTCGTAGAGCTTGCCCTGGCCCTGAAATTCCTCTCAAAAGCCGACCTGGTTTCTAAAACATTCCTGATTAAAAGGGAACTTTTCATCGCCATCTGGATCATCGTTGCCATCGGATTAGTGATCTACTTATTCGGGCTGATCAGATTCCCGCATGATGATAAAAAACCGAAAATTTCCATCACCCGAAAAATATTGGGGGTATTGGGAATTGGTTTTATAATTTACCTGATCCAGGGATTAATTCCTTCCGAGCGGCCTAAGCTGCAACTGCTGAGCGGAATTTTACCCCCGCTGAACGTAAGCTATTTCCATGATGAAAAAGGCGGAATCCTGGGAATGCATCCCGAACACGATTTCTTTAAAGCCATTGAAATTGCCAAAAAGGAAAATAAACCGATCCTGATCGACTTTACAGGCTACGGCTGCGAAAACTGCCGTAAAATGGAAGAATTCGTGTGGAGCCAGGCGGATATTCTACCCATTCTTCAGAACGATGTCGTGCTGGCTTCATTATATGTAGATGATAAAGAAGAACTTCCTGAAGAACAAAAAACCAAAATTGATCTCGGTGACGGACAGATGAAAAAAGTACAGACGATCGGAGACCGGTGGAGCCTGTTCCAGACGGCGAATTTTAACAACAATTCCCAGCCGCATTACGTTCTTCTGACTCCGGATGGAAAAGTGATCAACACACCGGTTTCAGGTTACATGGAAAAGGAAAAATTCAAAAAGTTCCTTGAATGTGGGGTAAATTATTTTAAACAGAACAAATAGAATCTTCAAGATATTTTTGAAACTCATGCTGAAAAGCGTGAGTTTTTTGTTTATTTAGATAATAGAACTTAACAAACAAGATTCTTATTTTGCTGATCTATAATACATTTAACATAAAAAATAAAATCAAATAAATATTTAATATTAATTTAGCTTATCAGGTACGAATTTTGCATTTATTACGTTATAAAAATAAACATTCAATACTTTTTATTAAAAACCGTTTAACATTTAAAAACTAATAATTATGGCAGAAGTAATTGCACAGGAAAAGCAGGGCGGCACCAAGCAGAGAAAAAAGCTGA
>JAKOOG010000239.1 GCA_022701545.1 Weeksellaceae bacterium
AAAATGTCTATGAACAAAATTACCGGTTATTTCCACTCCTATCCTTCTTCCTGCCTCTCCATTTTTTCCAGAGAAATATCACCAAAGGAACCAGCAGAAAGAATGGCCATAAAGAAATAATGCCTAAAAAGAATTCGACGAAACTGTTCCAGCCTTCCGTTAAGGAATCTCCGAACCGGCTTCCAAAACCTATTTTTGAAGTGGCAGAGCTTCTTACTTTTTCCTTATACAGGCTTAGGTTGAGGGTACTGTAATTCACGCGGTCATCGATAAACCGCAACCGGCCTTCCGATACATCAATTTCGTCTTCCAAATCGCGGATATTTTCCTGGATCTCCAGCATATCTTTTGTTGTTTTGGCGCTTTTCAGCATATCCCGGTATTTTTCGAGATAAATTTTCTTGTTGGCAAGCTTGATCGAAACATCGGTATATTCCTCAGTAACATCATCAGATGATATGTTTTTGGAAAGTACTGAACCCACACCGGTCGAAAATGAATTGATCAGAGCATCAAAATTTCCGTGCGGAACCCTGATGGTCAGATCCAGATTTTCATCAAGATCCGTATTTTGAAACTCTTCTTTCTGAATGTATGCTTTGTTATTTTTTAGAAGGGTACTGATTTGGCTCTGAACCTTATTGATATCAGCAACCTGAATTTTCATATCCCCGTTCTTAATGACTTTCTTTGAAATGGCAGTTGTCTTTTCACTTATCGTCTTTTCTGATGGAAATTTGATGGATGCATCTACTTTATCTTCCTGTACGACATCTACAAAATTGGCATTTAAAGATTGGGGTTCATTTTTCTTACAATTGACAAGAACCAGGCAGCATAAGGATAGCAATAATTTTTTCATGAATAAAGTTTTTATCAATCCCATCAAAAATTATGCTTGAAGAAATCTTTTGGAGAAATTTTTAAAAATAATGAATAACATGATGGCTAACCAGAAATTGAATAAAAATTTTATATTTTTATCAAATGAAAAAAAGCCTTTTAGCCTTTACATTTGTTCCATTTCTGATCTTTGCCCAGGAAAGTCCGAAACTTACCGACGACATGGCCGTCAAATTATCGGAGAAGCCGCTTCATTGCATCAATCAGGAATATCCGAACAAGACGGCGCATATCATTAATACGGCAAATGAAGTTCAACTGAGTCCGAAAGATCTGCATCCCAGCTTTTATGGCTGTTTCGACTGGCACAGTTCGGTTCACGGTCACTGGATGCTGGTGCGTTTGATGAAGACGAAACCTAATTTATCCTTAGCGAAAGACATTGAAGCGGTCCTTGAGAATTCATTTAAAAAAGAAAACCTACAGACTGAAGCCGACTATTTTACCAAATACCAGTTAACCGGAACCTTTGAAAGAACCTATGGTTGGGCGTGGCTCCTGAAACTGGATGAAGAGCTGGCCACCTGGAACCATCCGAAAGCAAAAATCTGGCATCAAAACCTGAAGCCGCTAACCGATAAGATCCTGAGTTCCTGGAAAACTTTTTTACCGAAGCAGACCTATCCCAACAGGACGGGCGTTCATCCGAACACGGCATTTGCCATGGTTTTCGCGCTGGATTGGGCCAGAGCGACCGGTGATAAAGAGTTTGAAAAACAGCTGATTGAAAAGGCTGAATATTTTTACCTGAACAATACCAGGACTCCCGCTTATCTGGAGCCGGACGGATCGGATTTCTTTTCGCCCAGCCTGGAAATTGCCGACCTGATGCGAAGGGTACTGCCGCAGAAAGAATTTGTTTCTTGGCTGAATAAATTTTATGACAAAAAAAGCCTTGAAAATATCGAAAAAATCCCGGTCGTGAGCGATCTGTCGGATTACCAGACGGTTCACCTGGTGGGTCTGTCCTTTACGAGGGCCTGGTGTATGAAAGGTATTGCCAAATCACTTCCTGCCAACCATCCGTTGAAAAGTGAATTTGAGAAAACGGCGGTCCGGTTTTTGAACAACGGGTTGCCTTTGCTTTTTCAGGGAAATTATGGCGGAGACCATTGGCTCGCCAGCTTTGCCGTTTATGCTTTGGAAGATTGATAAGGTGGAAGATGGGGAATATTTTAAACTTATGGTTTAAAAATCATTATAAAAACTTTTATTTGATGACACTCAGCATTTAATTTCTTGCATCCGGCACCCATCTTCCGGCTCTAATACCTAACCCCCAGTTTCTTTAAAACAAAGCTCAGGAGCCAGATCGGACCTACCAACAGGAACTGTAAGTCTTTCAGGAAGGATGGCTTTTTGCCTTCGATTTTGTGACCGACAAACTGTAAAATCCAGGTGGCGATAAAAACCGACAGATAAACCATCCAAGAATCGCCTTTGAAACGGATATTGATTCCATAGGCGAAACTTTCCATTAATATCATCACAAAAAACATGATCAGACTGATCAGCACAGAAAGCCTCAGGTAAAAAATGGTAACCAGCCCGATGGCAATAAAACTTACATAACTGATTTCGCCGATATACCGGAATCCGATGGCTTTTGAAGGAATAAGGGAAATAAAACCAAGAATTGTCCAGAAAATCAGTGGAACACAGATCCAGTGGATCAGCTTGTTGGTAGAATTCCTATGGCTCTCGGCATATTCGGCAAACAGTAAATCGATCTTTTTCATGTCGGTAATTTGGAAAACACTAAAATAATAAATTTTTGCAATCGCTGAACAGATTGCTTACATTTGTCTTATGTCTGTCCTGGAAAAATTCGGCGTTGAGATTTTCACGCAACATAATATTTTCGAAAGAATTGCCGTCGATAAGCCGTTCCGGCCTGACAATCCGGCGTTTATCTTTGTGAAAACCGGAACCATTAAGCTCAAGCAGCATTTCCGGGACCTCGAACTTTCGGCCAATATGTTTATGGTCACCGATCCGCAGACGGTGTACGAAATGGTTTCCGTGAGCGACGATTTCCAGTCGAGAATGGTCTCTTACAAAAGGGAATTTATTTCTACTTTATCATTGAAATTCAACCGGCTGATCACCTATCGTTATTTCAGGCAGCAGATGAACCTTGGGGTTCCTTTTGAACCGGCTGAGATGGAAGTCGTCTGGAAAAGCGTTAATTTCCTGAAATACATCCTGGATTCGGAGACGGAAATGACGTATAAAAAGGAGATTGTGGAACATCTGTTCTCCGTATTCTGCTATCAGATGGCCGGGATTAT
>JAKOOG010000253.1 GCA_022701545.1 Weeksellaceae bacterium
CCCAATACCGTTTCCCCGAGATACGAACAGTACGCAAGAGCAAATGCTTCGGTTGGGATCAACGCTACCGTATTGAATAATGTCAATGCTTCTCCGAATATGCTTCGCGAAGACTACCTGAAAAAAGTAAAGGTGCTCGCGGATATTTTCAGGCCGTATGGGATTAAAGTATACTTGTCTGTAAATTTCTCATCCCCGAAAGTGTTGGGCGGAACAGAGAATTCGGATCCGTTGAATAAAGAGGTTCAGAAATGGTGGAAAGATAAGGCTGCTGAAATTTATAAAATGATTCCGGACTTCGGCGGATTCCTGGTGAAAGCCAATTCCGAAGGACAGCCGGGACCGCAGGATTACGGAAGAACGCATGCCGACGGCGCCAATATGATGGCAGATGTCCTGAAGCCTTATGGCGGGATCGTCATGTGGAGGGCGTTTGTTTACAGCCCGAGCAAAGAAGACCGGGCCAAGCAGGCTTATCTTGAATTTGTTCCGCTGGACGGGAAATTCAGGGACAATGTGATTATCCAGATCAAGAACGGACCGGTAGATTTCCAGCCTAGGGAAGCTTTCAATCCGCTTTTCGGAGCGTTGAGAAAAACACCGGAAATGGTGGAATTCCAGATTACACAGGAATACCTCGGCCAAGCCAATCACCTGGCATACCTGGCCCCGCTGTTTAAAGAAACCCTGGAAAGCGATACCTATTCGGATGGTAAGGGATCGACCATTGCCAAGATTACTGATGGTACTTTAAGACCGGGAAAACTTACCGCCATTTCAGCAGTGGCCAATATTGGCGAAGATACCAACTGGACCGGCCATCAGTTTGCCCAATCCAACTGGTATGCCTTCGGAAGGCTGGCCTGGAACCATGAACTGACTTCCGAACAGATTGCTGACGAATGGATAAAAATGACCTTTACCGATAAACCGGAGTTTGTAAATCCGGTAAAGCAGATGATGCTAACTTCCCGCGAGACGGTGGTGAATTACATGATGCCTTTGGGCCTTCATCACATCTTTGCCGGAAACCACCACTATGGCCCGGAACCGTGGGGCGATTACAAAGGCGGAAGACCGGACTGGTCACCGGTGTATTACCATCAGGCGGATGCCAGCGGAATCGGCTTTGACCGGACCAAATCCGGAAGCAATGCCGTTTCACAGTATTTCCCGCCGTTAAATGAAATCTACGGGAACATCGAAACCTGCCCCGAAAACCTGATCCTTTGGTTCCATCATGTGCCGTGGGATTATAAAATGAAAGATGGCAAAATCCTTTGGGACGAGTTGTGTTACAAATACGATTCAGGCGTTCATCAGGTAAGGGAATACCAGAAAACCTGGGACCGTATCCAGCCGTATATCGATGAACAGCGGTTTTCGGAGGTTCAGTCCAGGCTGAAAATCCAGGCGAAAGATGCCGTTTGGTGGAAAGACGCCTGCCTGCTGTATTTCCAGACTTTCTCCAAAAGACCGATTCCGTATGACATCGAACGTCCGGTGAATGAACTGGAAGACCTGAAAAAAATCAAGCTGAATATGGGACACCATAACTAATCACGATTTTTAGTTTAGATTGATCCAATTTATATAATTTCCCGCAAAGGAAGCAGAAATCCATTTGCGGGAAAATTAAATTTAATTTTACTTACACTGATTTTTTACATCAACAATTCATCTTTTCTTAAAAGACAGGAATTTGTCTGCTTATTAAATTAAGTGTAAATTTAACACTTATATAAAACTAATTTTTTTAAAATGAAATTTTTTATCGACACAGCCAATCTTGCAATGATAGAAGAGGCAAACGCTTTGGGAATCCTTGACGGTGTTACCACCAATCCTTCGCTGATGGCTAAAGAAGGCGTTTCCGGAAAGCATAATATCCTGAAGCACTACCTGGAAATTTGTGAAATCGTAAATGGTGATGTAAGTGCGGAAGTATTGGGAATTACCTATGACGAAATGATCGCCGAGGGAGAGGAACTGGCTGCGCTGCATCCGCAGATCGTGGTGAAAGTTCCCATAACAAAAGACGGCATCAAAGCCATTAAGTATTTTTCGGAAAAAGGAATCCGCACCAACTGTACCCTGATTTTCTCTGCAGGGCAGGCACTTCTTGCGGCAAAAGCCGGTGCGACTTATGTTTCGCCGTTTTTGGGGAGACTCGACGATGTTTCTACCGACGGGCTTCATCTGATTCAGGAGATCAGGACGATTTTCGACAATTTCGGTTATGAAACGGAAATTCTTGCCGCTTCCGTACGACACAGCATGCACATCATCAACTGTGCGAAAATCGGTGCCGATGTGGTTACCTGTCCGCTGCCTCCGATTTTGTCGCTGCTTAAACATCCATTAACCGATAATGGTCTGGAGCAGTTCATCAAAGATTCACAAAAAATGCAATAACAGGATGCACGATATTTCAAAATTAAAAAGCATTGCTTCGCAGGTTCGGAGGGATATAGTAAGAATGGTTCATGCCTGCCAGTCGGGCCATCCCGGCGGCTCGTTGGGCTGTACCGATTTTTTGGTTGCCCTGTATTTTGATGCGATGGAAAGAAAGGAAGGCTTTGATATGACGGGAAAAGGGGAAGATGTCTTTTATCTTTCCAACGGCCATATTTCTCCGGTTTTTTACAGTGTTCTGGCGCACGCCGGCTATTTCGACAAATCGGAACTGGCGACTTTCAGGAAGCTGAATTCAAGGCTTCAGGGCCATCCGACAACGCACGAACATCTTCCGGGCGTACGCATTGCATCAGGTTCTCTCGGACAGGGAATGTCAGTTGCTGTTGGCCATGCGGCAGGAAAAAAACTGAATAAAGACCCGCATCTTGTTTTCAGTCTTCACGGAGACGGCGAGCTGCAGGAAGGACAGAACTGGGAAGCCATTATGTACGCTGCCCACAATAAGATGGATAACCTGATTGCCACCGTAGATTACAACGGTCAGCAGATTGACGGACCTATTTCCAAAGTGTTGTCTTTAGGCAATCTTAAGACGAAATTTGAAGCCTTTGACTGGAAAGTGCTGGAAGTGGAAAACGGAAACGATATGGAAGAAATCCTGAATGCCCTGGACGAAGCGAAATCATTAGCCGGAAAAGGTCAGCCAATCTGTATTTTACTAAAAACCGGAATGGGTTACGGCGTCGATTATATGATGGGAAGCCACGCCTGGCATGGAAAAGCGCCGAATGATGAACAACTGGCCAAAGCACTGAACCAACTGAAAGAAACTTTGGGCGATTATTAAAGAAAAGCCGTCCAGAAAGAAAGCTAGTTTAAGCGGGCTTATGAGTGATGCTACTTAAAAGAGTTTGAAATCCAGTTGTGAATTTCTTTGCTGAGTTTACGCCTTAGCGAATTTAAAAACGATTAACAGTATAAAAATCTTTACGGGCTTTGCGTTTAAAACCAACAACAACCAACAGATTCAAAAAATGAAAAAATATACCTACACAGAAAAAAAAGACACCCGGAGCGGTTTCGGGGCCGGCCTCGCTGAACTGGCCGATAAAAATCCGGAAGTTGTGGCCCTTTGTGCCGACCTTATCGGTTCCCTGAAAATGGAAAAATTTATCGAAAAAGCACCGGAACGTTTTTTCCAGATCGGAATTGCCGAAGCCAACATGATCGGAATGGCGGCCGGCCTTGCCATCGAAGGTAAAATTCCGTTCACCGGGACATTTGCCAACTTCTCCACAGGGCGCGTTTACGACCAGATCCGTCAGTCGGTGGCGTATTCCGGGAAGAACGTGAAAATCTGTGCTTCCCACGCCGGGCTCACCTTGGGAGAAGACGGTGCTACCCACCAGATCCTGGAAGATATCGGGCTGATGAAGATGTTGCCGGGAATGACGGTCATCAACACCTGCGATTACAATCAGACCAAAGCGGCTACCATTGCCATTGCGGATTACGACGGTCCGGTATACCTGCGTTTCGGACGTCCGGTGATTCCTGTTTTTACGGATGAAAACCAGACTTTTGAAATCGGGAAAGCCTGGATGGTGAACGAAGGAAAGGATGTAACGATTGTAGCAACGGGGCATTTGGTCTGGGAAGCCATTAAAGCCGGAGAAATGCTGGAAGAGCAGGGTATTGATGCTGAAATCATCAACATCCACACCATCAAGCCGTTGGATACGGAAGCTATTCTTAATTCCGTAAAAAAGACAGGCTGTATCGTTACCGCCGAAGAGCACAACCGTCTGGGCGGATTGGGCGACAGCGTGGCCCAGCTCCTCATCACCGAACATCTGGCGCCGCAGGAATATGTTGCGGTCAACGACAGCTTCGGTGAAAGCGGAACACCCGGCCAGCTGATGGAAAAATACGGATTAACGGCCAGCGATATCATGGAAGCCGCTAAAAAAGTAATGAAACGAAAATAAGCTTTAAGCATAACTTTAAAACCTGGTGAATTACATATTCATCAAAAAAGGATGAATAAAATACGTTGGGGCATTCTGGGAACGGGAACCATTGCCCATCAGTTTGCATCGGACCTGAAGCGGGTGGAAAATGCAGAGTTGGTCGCTGTGGGGTCCCGTTCGCAGCAAAGTGCGGAAATTTTTAGCGGAAAATTTGATATTCCATTACGTTTTGGAAGCTATGATGAACTGGTGGCATGTAATGAAATCGACATCATTTATATTGCGACGCCCAACAATCTCCATCATCCCAATACTTTACTTTGCCTGAACCATGGAAAAGCGGTGCTTTGTGAAAAACCGTTTGCCCTGAATGCGAAGCAGGCTTCGGAAATGATCGGGCTGGCCCGCCGGAAAAATTTATTTCTGATGGATGCTTTATGGACCAAATTTCTTCCCCATTATCAGAAAATGATTGAAATGGTTAAAAGCGGGGAATTGGGACAAATAAAAATAGTTCGTGCAAATTTCGGCTTTCAGGCCAATGCACAACCGAATTCCCGGCTGTTAAGTCCTGAATTGGGCGGCGGCTCGTTGATGGATATCGGGATTTACAATGTATTCACTGCTTTGGATATTTTGGGAGAACCCGATGAGATCAGCGTCAGCATTACTCCTACCGAGCAGGGAATCGACGAACAATGCGCTGTTGTTTTTAAGTACAACAATGGAGCGATGGCCAGTCTGTTTTCTTCGATCTCGGCGAATCTGGAAACGGAGGTCGAAATCTGCGGAACACTGGGCCGGTTGAAATTAACGGCACCTTTCTACAGTTCAACGTCTGTTTTGGAACATGACGCAGATGGAAAAAAGACCGTTATCCGGACAGAAAAAGAAGAAGGTTCGGGGTATCAGTACGAATCCCGTCATGCAACCGCCTGTCTTTTGAAGGGAAATATCCAAAGTACGGTAGTTCCTCATTCCTACAGTATTCTGGTGATGCAGACTTTAGACAGAATCCGGAACCTTGCAGGAATCGTTTTTCCGGATGAGTGACGCTTTCAATTGCCCGGAAATGGTTAACTTTAGGCATTATTTTAAAATTTAAATTTTTTATCCAAAATATATTTGCAGGTTTATGCAGGAACAATTAATCAATGACACTTCGGAGGCATTCCGTTCGGTATTCCAATCGGAGCCGGAACGTATTTTTCTAGCTCCTGGAAGAATCAACATTATTGGTGAGCACGTGGATTACAGCGATGGTTTTGTACTGCCGGCGGCTATCGACAAACACATCTGTTTTGCCGTAAAGCAAACGGAAGATTCCGGAACCTGCACTTTTTTCGCTAAAGATTTTAACGAGTCTTTCAGCTTTAAGGTGAATGAAAAACAAACTCCGGTTTCCCGGACCTGGGTCAATTATCTGTTGGGCGTTTTCAATGCCATTCAGGAATCGGGGAAAGAGATCGGGGGGATACAGATTGCTTTCAGCAGCACCATTCCGATGGGTTCGGGCCTGTCCTCTTCAGCAGCTTTGGAGTGTGGATTTGCTTATATCCTCAATGAACTTTTTGATTTACATCTAACCAAAAAAGAGCTGGCGCTGATCGGGCAGAAAGCCGAACATACCTTTGTAGGCGTAAAATGCGGCATCATGGACCAGTTCTCTTCCGTTTTCGGGAAAGAACATCAGGTGATCATGCTGGACTGCAATTCGCTGGAGCATCAGTATTTTCCGGCCAACCTGGAGGGTCACAGCCTGGTTCTTTTCGACAGCTGCGTAAAACATACCCATCTTACTTCCGGTTACAACGACCGGCGGAAAGATGTTGACAACGGCAAAAAAGTATTGTGGGAAAAGTTTCCTGCCGTCCGGAAGTTCAGGGATTTCAGCTTTGAAATGCTGGATGAAGCCAGAGCGGAAATGGGCGAGACTTCCTTTAAAAGATGTTTTTACCTCTTAAAAGAAATCAAAAGGGTAGAAGAAGCTGCGAAAGCTTTATCGGAAGGCAATGCGGAATATCTGGGTAAGCTGCTCAACGAAACGCATGCCGGGCTTTCTGCCGAGTTTGAAGTAAGCTGTAATGAGCTTGATTTCCTGGTAGAGGAAACTTTAAAGCAAAACGGCGTACCGGGTGCGAGGATTATGGGTGGTGGCTTTGGCGGATGCAGCATCAATCTGATCAGGGATGAACAGGTGGATGAAGTGATCGAAAACATAACGGCTCAATACAAGGCTGCCTTCGGTATCGAAATGAAAGTATACCGGGTAAAAATATCGGACGGAATTAATGAATACAAAAGAAATGAACTCATCGTTTAATCAGAAACAGCATCCGCACAGAAGGTACAATCCGCTTTTGGACGAATGGATCCTGGTGTCTCCGCAAAGGGCCAGCCGGCCGTGGCAGGGCCAGACCGAAAAAAGGACGGAAGAAAAGCTTCCGGCCCACGATGAGCATTGCTATCTCTGTTCGGGAAACCTTCGGATCAACGGCGAAAAGAACCCCGAATATAAAGGGGTCTATGTTTTTGCTAATGATTTCGGCTCTCTGATGAAAGAGGAGGTGGAATCTTCCTTTGAATCTTCCGGTTTCTTTACCTTACAGCCGGAACGGGGGATCAACCGGGTGATCTGTTTCTCTGAAAACCACAGCCTTACACTGCCTGAAATGGAAACGGATGATATTAAAAAAGTCGTTGATGTATGGCAGAAACAATATGAGGAACTCGGAAGCCTGGATTACATCAGCCATGTTCAGATTTTTGAGAACAAAGGGCAAATGATGGGCTGCAGCAACCCGCATCCGCACGGGCAGATCTGGGCGCAGTCTTCCATCCCTTCCATCATCGCAAAAACGCAGGAAAACCTGAAGAAATACTTTGAGAAAAACGGGACTTCATTACTGGAAGATTACATTAAAAAAGAACTCGAAATCAATGAAAGGATTATTCTGGAAAACGAGGATTTTGTGGCGATTGTTCCTTTCTGGGCCGTCTGGCCGTACGAGACCATGATTGTAAGCAAACGGAAAATAGAAAATCTTCTTCAATTTTCCGAGGCCGAAAAACGATCTCTGGCATCCATGATTAAAGATGTAACGACCAAATACGATAATCTTTTTGAGATTTCCTTTCCTTATTCAGCCGGAATCCATCAGTCGCCAACGGATGGGGATCCGCATCCGGAATGGCATTTCCATATGCATTTTTATCCGCCCCTATTGCGTAATGCTGAGGTTAAAAAATTTATGGTGGGCTATGAAATGCTGGCCGAACCGCAGCGGGATATTACCCCGGAACAGAGCGCCCAAGTATTGAAAGGCCTTTCGGTCATACACTATAAAAGCAAATAAAAATAAAAGGGCAGTTATCAGAAGATAAGCAGCCCTTTTGTATTTCAGATTCAATAAACAATTGAAAATCAAAAGGTCAGATCGATAATTCATTGACTCATTGATTGTGATGCTGACAAAGCAGCTTCCGGCCCAATCATCTGATTCCTGCTTCTAAAATTAAGCTCCGAATTTCTCCACAGCTTCCTTCGAAACAGGAGTAAAGAAATTCACCAGATTACCGTCGGGATCCCGGAAAAGCAGCGATTTATTTCCCCAGGGCATTACGGTTGGTTCCTGAACAAGATCCGGGGTGAGGTCTTTTTTCAGCCGTTCGAATTCTGCATCAACGTCATCCACTAAAAATTCAACAATGACGGTACGGTTTTCTGCAGGCCTTGCCGTACTTTCACCGCCAAAAAACTGGAGGGTCTTGGTGCTGCCGATGGCAAGGGTCGAGGCAGGTGTTTTTATTTCTGCAAAATCGTCGGTATAGCGTATGGCTTCGATGCCCGTTACTTTTTCATAAAAACCGGTAAGGGCTTTTGCATCAGCGGTAATAATCCGTAGGGAAACTAATTTCATTTTCTGATTTTAAAATTATTGAGCAAAATTAGCAGGCTTCGTGACAAGGGTCTGTCAGCAGATCAAATTTTTTTCTTAATTTTTTCGGTACATCAGTTCGCATCAGACCGCAGAAAATTCAATAAATTCAGAAATGACTTCATAAATAATTAAATGTGGTATGATATTTTTATGGTTATCTTTGATTAATTTTTTAATAAAATATGAACGCCCCCAATCAGATCCAGGCCGAAGAACTCTTGTCCGTATTATTTCATTCTCCCAACGCTACTGCAGTATATGCCTATAAGGAGGGTGATTTGACAATCCTAAGCGCCAATAAGGCCATGCTGAAATTTTGGGGAAAGGATAAAAGCGTGATAGGAGAAAAATTTAAAACGGCACTTCCTGAACTGCACGACCAGTCTTTTTATGACATCCTTATCAATGTGTGGAATTCCGGAGAAACTTTTATGGCAAAAGATTATCCTGCGGTATTGCTCACCAACGGATTTCCGGAAAAATTCTATTTCGACTTCGAGTATAAAGCCATTTTAAGCCCGGACGGAAAAACAGCATACATCCTGAACACCGCATCTGAAGTAACGGAAAGGCAGAAAGCAATGAAAATGGTGGATGAAAAATCCAAATCTGAACAAAAGCTGATCAACGATCTTTCTGCGCTGAATGAGGAATACCTTGCGACCAATGAAGACCTGATCTCCAAACATGAGGAACTCTTCAATGCAAACAGCGAGCTTTTAAGAATAAAAAAAGAATTGCTTACGGCGAACCATACGTTGGTGGAAAATGAAAAACGGTTTAAAAATCTGGTCGAAAAGTCACCGGTGGCCATGGCTTCTTTACAGGGCGAACATTTTGAAGTGGACATCGTGAATAACAAAGCCCTGCAGATCTGGAATAAAGACCGTTCGGTGGTCGGTATGCCTTTATCTGAAGCACTTCCCGAACTGAAGGACCAGCCTTTTATCGATATTCTGAAAGAAGTATACGTTACAGGAAAGCCTTACTATGGAAAGGAGCTGAAAACCATGCTTGAAAAAGACGGTGAACTGATCGAATGCTATCTCAATTTCGTTTATCAGCCGATCTTTGATGAACATCATGCAACGGCTTCCATTCTTGTGGTAGCTACCGATGTTACCGAGCAGGTACAGGCAAGGGAATCCATTATTGAAATAAAAAACCGTCTTGAGATTGCCTTGGATGCAAGCCGGTTGGGTTCAACGGAAATTAATCTTTCAACCGGAACCATGGACAGCACCAATCAGTTTAAATACAATTACGGGTACCGGACGGAAGATGACTTCACTTATCTTGATCTTTATCAGTCGATCCTGCCGGAACACAGAAGGCGGATCAAAGATCTGGTAAAAGAATCCATTAAGAACAATGAAGTTTACAAAGCAGAATATCCGGTAAAGTGGAAAGACGGATCCATACACTGGATTCAGGCGCATGGAAGACCAAGATTTAACAATGAAGGAATAGCCGACCGAATGGTAGGAATGAATGCCGATATTACGGATAAAAAACTTGCCGAACAGCGGAAGGACGATTTTTTAAGTGTGGCCAGCCATGAACTGAAAACCCCGCTTACTGCCGTCAGAGCATCCATACAATTGCTGAACCGGATTAAGGAAAAGCCGTATTCCCAAACGCATATACGGCTGATCGAGCAGTCTGATCGGGGCATTGAAAAAATGTGTATGCTTATCGACGACCTGCTGAATATGAGCCGGCTGGGGCAGGACCAGCTGATGCTGGAATATCAGACGTTCAACCTGCATGAAATGCTCAGCAAAAGCTGCCATCACGTGAGGCTTGAAGGAAAGCATGAGCTCATCCTGAAAGGTGATGAGCTGCTGGAAATCCATGCTGATGAGCACCGGATCGAGCAGGTGGTCATCAATCTCGTAAACAATGCCATAAAATATGCAAAAGGCTCGAAGAAAATCCATATTTTCACAGAAGCCGAACAAGATTATGTTAAAATATCCGTCCGCGATTTCGGGCAGGGAATTTCAGAAGCTGTCATTCCTCACCTTTTCGACCGGTATTACAGGGCAGAACATGCAGGAAAATCTTACTCCGGGCTTGGATTGGGATTGTACATCTGCTCAGAAATCATTAAAAAGCATTCGGGAAAAATAGGAGTAGAGAGCAAAATCGGTGAAGGAAGCACGTTCTGGTTTACGCTTCCCATAAAAAAGTCCGGCAAGGCTTCGCTTGCTGCAGGATAAATTTTGATCTATGAAGGTGTTATATCCCTAATAATATTAGAAAATTTCAAAAAGGGGTTAATCATCATTAGTTTAAAATTAATTTTGACCTAATAAGAAGCGGCGGTTTTATCCATTTTCATGAGCCTGTTGAATAAGAAAAATATCAAATTTAAAAAAACTCCGTTCGCATATAGTTACGAACGGAGTTTTTTAATTGAATAAAGATCAGTGATGTCTGACTCCTTTCTGATGATAATTGGAACCCTGACTTCCCGCCTGATAGTTTTTCGTTAGTTTTTCATTATTCGGTTCGTAATGATTGGAAGCATTATTCTTACCCTGTGATTCAGGCATATTGAAGTGAACTTCTTTTCCGTTTTTGTAGACCTTATTATCGAACGTACGGTAAAGCTGATTTTCTCCGTATGTATTTCCGTCCGGTGCTGTAAATGTTTTTGTTTCTCCTTTTTTCTTTTTCAGCCCGAAATAGATCAGGGATCCGCCTGCGATTAAGCCTAAGACAACTTTTATTTTATTATTCATAACAACAATTTTCTTTATCAGAACAAATAATCTGCCAAGGAAAGTATGATTGTACGGATGTGGTATGCTTTAAAGTGAAATCCCATCGAATCTTTGGTATCTGTAAGAGAAGTAATTTTTTAAGAGATCAGGCTTTACTGATTGAAAAGGGAGTAAAAGAAATTTTTTAGATCAATAACGATGGTTTCAATCCGGATTTATTATACACCGCAAACGACTGCCGGTCTTTTCCAGAACATAACTTAATTTCAATTAATCTATCCAAAAAAATCTGATTAAAGTAATGTCGATTGCTTAAAGGTTAAAGCAAGCCTGACCAATGGTCGGAATTAAAATTAACTGATTCCATCATACCTGTTGAAATTTACAGATCCTAATTTTGGATATAATACAGATTTTTTTCACCTATGGTCTTATAATTGCAGAAATAGTACCGTTATTACTGCCAATAAGCAGAAGTTTATTCTAAAAACAACCACACCAAAATATAAAATAATGGAAAAGCAAATCACAAGAAGAAATGCCATTGGAAAAATTGCAACCACTATTGCCGTAGCTGCCGTAGCACCGGGAGCCTTTGCACAGTCCCAAAACAAAAAAACAAACCCTGCAATGGGACCGGACCTTACGGATCCAACGACAAAATATCCGAGACCTCCTTTTAAAAGGCAGTTTCAGCCGTTCCCCGGATTGGCGGGTAAGATGGATCCTGTTCCGGATCACGGTGAGAAAACATATGTAGGATCCGGAAGGCTGATGGGAAGAAAAGCTCTGATTACCGGAGGAGATTCCGGGATCGGACGTGCGGCGGCTATTGCATATGCCAGGGAAGGAGCTGATGTAGCCATTAATTATCTTCCTGAAGAAGAGCCGGATGCCAAAGAAGTAATCGCGCTGATCCGCCAGGCCGGACGTAAAGCGATAGCCATTCCGGGAGACATCCGTACGGAAGACTTCTGTAAAAAATTGGTCGCTCAGGCGGTGCAGGAACTTGGCGGACTTGATATCCTGGTAAACAATGCAGGACACCAGAAAACACATGAATCCATCCTGGATATTAGTACCGAGGAATTCGAAAGAACGATGAAGACCAATATCTACGCACCGTTCTGGATTACCAAAGCGGCTTTGCCTCATCTAAAGCCGGGGTCATCCATTATTGGGCTGTCTTCCGTACAGGCTTACGATCCGTCGGAAAATCTGTATGATTATGCCCAGACCAAGGCGGCCACAACGAGTTACGTAAAATCACTCGCCAAACAGCTTGGACCGAAAGGAATCCGGGTAAACGGCGTTGCACCGGGACCGGTGTGGACAGCTCTTGAAGTAAGTGGTGGACAGACCCAGGAAAATATTGAAAAATTCGGTGAGGAAACACCGCTGGGAAGACCGGGACAACCTGCCGAACTGGCTTCCATCTTTGTACAGCTAGCCGATAACAATGCCAGCTTTACCACAGGACATATCTATGGTGCTGCAGGAGGAAGCGGTCAGCCATAAGACTCAAACCTTATTATAAAAATTTAAGCTGCTTTTTCAGGCAGCTTTTTTTATTTAATATTTTCTCAAAATTAAAAATATACAAAACATTCAGAGAAGGCCTTCGAATAATCTTTTATAAATGAAAGGGCTTCGTGAAACTTAAAACGATTAGTGGTTAAAAAATCTTTATGTGAGTCGCCCTCAATTAATCATCATATTAATAATATATTTGTAAACAAATACCAAACACATGAACATCCAGTTAAATTCAAAAAATGCCCTGGTAGGTGCCGCCACGCAGGGAATAGGAGCGGGCATTGCTACGGAGCTCGCCGGATGCGGGGCCAATGTTACCGTAATGGCGCGTAATGAAGATAAATTAAAGGATTTTGTCCGTTCTCTTCCCATTGTCAGTGCCGGTCAGAAACACAGGTATCTCGTAGCCGATTTTTCAGATTTCGAAAGTTTTCAGAAAATCATCAGGGAATATTTCAGCAGTCATAACATTGATATTCTTATAAATAATACAAATGGTCCGCGACCGGGATTGGCATCAGAAAAAAATACGGAGGATTACCAGTCTGCATTTGATCTGCTTTTTAAAACCGTCTGCGAAACCACCAATCTGGCGCTTCCTTATATGATTGAAAAAGGGAGCGGACGCATCATCAATGTATCTTCACTATCGGTAAAAGAACCCATTCCGAATTTAGCGCTTTCCAATTCCATCCGGTCTGCGGTAATTGCCTGGTCAAAAACATTGTCCATCGAAGTAGCCAGGCACAATGTGACCATAAATAATATTCTTACGGGATCTTTTGATACGAAAAGAATTAAAGATCTTATTGATCATGAAGCCCGGGAGACGGGTGCTTCTGTTGATGACATCAAAAAAAAGAAAGAAGAAAAGATTCCGATGAAACGGCTGGGCAAAACTGAAGAATATGGCCATCTCGCTGCATTTCTCGCTTCGGATTATGCCGCTTACCTTACCGGAACCAGTATTCCGCTGGATGGGGGATTAAATAATACCTATTAAAAAAGACTGTCTCTTAAGACAGTCTTTCGTTTTTTATTGATCAAAAAGCAGTCTTCCGTCGAAGGGTTCACTCCATTTGATCAGGATATTGTCATTATGCCGGTGAATGTCGGCCTGTACGATTTCGTACTCGCCGTCAACGGTCTGTCTTTCGATAATCAGATCCGCGCCGATTCCGGCACTTCCTTTAGGAATTTCAAGAATATATATTCCGGTTTCATCCTTTCTGAAATCCTCTTTTCTGAAAATTTTATGTGCCATGAACGTTATTTTTTATTGTTACTCAAGATATAGAATAACCATGCCAAACAGATTTTATTATTTTTTCTTAAAAAATCTTAAAAAACCTTAAAATTTTAATCATGAATTTTTTTTGGCATAATATTTTAATGTAGTTAAGTAACTCATGTTTAATTTGAGTTTTCAAGGTTATTATTTTTTATCCTCAGATTCTTTCTGAGGATTTTTTTTATTTTATAAACAGTTTCAAAAAATTGAAAGATTAGTTTCATATAATGCATTTTTTAGATAGAGCTATTCATTTCTGCATTGGAAGTTTTAAGCGTTGAATCTATCCAGTTAAGAGCAATCTGTAATATTTAGCAACCATTCAAATGACATCTATACTATAAAAAGAATGTTCATGATCTTAGATAATATTCTCCGGGAAAAATCATAAAAGGAATCTTGAAATGAATAAAAGATAAACAAAAAGGAACAGCTTATAAAAACTGTTCCTCCATTTATAACGAAAGTAGTGACTAACTATATTGCGTAGGCACCTCTGTTCTGATAAACATTGATGCCTTCAATTTTATTATTTACCGTGTTGTAAATGACCTCAACAGAAAAATGCGAAACTTCATAAAGGGTATATCTCGTTGTATTGATCATTCTTTCATTCATGACACGCCCCTCGTTCATTACAAAACTGCATTGCTCCTGGTTCGGCATATTTTTAAAATCGTAATATGAAATGTTCATAGCTGCTGTTTTTTAATCGTTTCAAAATCATATACACAATTTCTTTGCCAAATTTTGTTAAAATGCATATTACTTTCTAATTATAGCAAAAATTAATAAAATAATTATAAGGATGAAGCTGATAATTCACGGATAAGGCGGAATGTAAGATTAATTCTGGGCTTCATCGGTTGGATGGATTTTGCGATGCGGTGTTCCCAATGCACCTGCAGATCTCCTTTCATAATGAGCAGCGAGCCATGTTTCAGTGCCAGGCTGTGTTTCTGCTGGTGATTTCCTACATTCCGGAAATCGAAGTTTCTCATTTGGCCGAGGCTTACGGAGGCAATTACCGGACGATCGCCCAATTCGCTGTCTTTGTCGCGGTGCCAGGCTACCGAATCATTGCCGTCCCGGTAAAGATTCAGCAGAACGGAGTTAAATTTATAACCGGAAAACTTTTCAATTTTAAGTTTCAGGTTCAGCAGTTCCGGCGACCATTGGTTAACATTGAACTCGTTTCCCCCCAAATGGTAATTTTTGCTTTCATCACCATACCAGGCGGTCAGGCGTGGGGTTACAACGGTCTTATTATACATTTTCTGCGTAGATTGCTTCCACGGCGTTTCATGAAGCAACTTTTCTTGAAGCCTGGATGCTGCTGCCTCAGGCAGAAAATTTCCTGTATACTCCAGCAATTCTTCCGGAAACCGGTAATATTCATCTGCATCAAATAAACTTAACTGACTCACTTTTTTTGCCTGACTTATTTTTCTTTAAGATCTTTATTAATCTGTTTTTCGGCGTTTTTTGCCTGCTGTTCCTGAACTTTTTTCTCTTTCCTCTGTTGACGGCGTGTCTTTTTCTCTGCGCGTCTCTCCTGGCGGATCACTTTATTGGTTTTTTTATTATACAGCGCATCGATAATTCCCTGTCCGGTCTTACTGAAAATTTTTACCTTCGGTTTTTCGTGGGTTCCTGTTACGACCACCGGAAAACCGATAATACCGCCGGGAAGAATGCCCACCCTGATCCTGAGGTCAAGCAGACCGTTGAAACTCGTGGTGCCGCTTACAGTGGGTCTCAAGATAGAAACTTTAAACGTAAATTTATCTACGTGAATCAAATTATTTTTAATGTGGGTTTCAATATTTACCCCTTTCATATCCGGATCATTGAACGCCTTGGCTCCGATGTTATCACCGACAGCAGAAAGCATTTTCAAATTTTTCACTTCCACATCCCGGAGATTTACGATCCCTCCGCCTTCGAGGGAAGGGTAGATCGGCTTCATATTTTTATCCAGATCCCCTTTCATCTTATAATCCAGTGATACGATTCCCTTTACATTTTTGGCTGCCGTCGCCATTTCCCGTACCATGTCAATCTCCTTGTAAGCTCTCTGAACATCGAAATCCAGCACTTTCAGCGCTACATCGTAGTTCGCCGTGAGCGGAGACTCATTCTGGTAGCGGGCATCGATATTCATCCGGCTTCCTACCACATCAAACGAAGTATTTTTAAGATAAACCTGGCCTTTTTCAACGGAAGCCGTTCCTTTCACATGGTTTAAATCCAGTCCTTTGAACTCGACTTTTCGCACATTAACGCCTAAAGCCACATCCAGGTTTTTCGGAATAATAACCACGCCACTGCTTTTCGGGTTTTCTACTTTTGCATATTCCAACTCAATGGATTTATCGGTATTATCGCCGTTCTTCAGGGCCATAAATTCATCGATCAGGATGTAATTCGAGTTCAGCCCGAATTTGCCGTGAAGGGTTCCTTTTCTTTCGATAAAATAATTAATGGTATTGAGAAGATAACCGTTTAAAGCAAAATCCGATTTCCCATAGGTAGCAAAAAACTTCTGGAACCACATTTTTTCGTTCTCAAACCGGAAATCGCCTTCTTTAATATAGAATGATTTGGGAAGAAATTCTGTTGTCGCTTTAATATTTTTTAAAATTAAATTTCCCTTGTTATCCAGTTTGCTGTACTGCCCCGTCGTTGCGTAGCTCTGCCGTCCGTTCAGGGAAAGATCGGCCATGATCAGACCGCTGACGTCCAGTCCTTTTTTCGCAAAAACTTTATAGATTCTTCCGACATTCAGAACGCCTTTTGCGCGGACTTTATACAGCACATCTTCAAAATTCTGAAGGTCTGCATTTACGAAGACCGGATTTCCTTCAAAATCAAATTTAAAAGGATCCAGCTTAACGCCTAAACTCTTAAAAGTACCGTCTGTATTTGTAATATGGGCTGCAATATTAATATTCTGAACCGGATTCGGGTAATATTTCGTTTTCAGCCAGCCGTTTTTCAGATTAAGATATCCGCTGGTTCTAGGAAACAGCTTTTTGTCTAAGCTGAAGATCCCGTTCGCTTTAATATTGGTATTCATAAGACCTCTGGCATCAATATCTTTCAGTCCTAAAGCCTGGTCAAGAGTCTGAAGATCCACGGCTCCTTTTACATCCGCATTGATCTGCATTTCATTCAGGCCTTTGGTTTTTACCACAGCTCTGAAACTGTTATTAGGTCCCAGATCAAAGCTCAGGTTTCTGAGGTCCAATCCCAGCTGTTCCGTATTCAGATCCGGAAGGTCCACATTCAGGTCCATGTTGAAGTGGTTCATAGGAACGGGGGCCTTGCCGTTTGAAACGAATCCGTCCTTCACAAATAACCTGGCCTGGAGCCGCGGTTTCAGGTTTTTAGGTTCGCTGAATCTCCCTTTGAGGCTGAAGAAAAGGTCACTGTTTCCCTCAATCCTGGTATCCTTTGCCCAATCAAGATATTGCGGTGGCAATACGGAAATCATATCCCGGATGGTTGTTTTCTCGGAAGCTGCATTGATGTTCAGATTATATCCGTCTTTTAAAATACTTAAAAAACCGTTGAACTTCAAAGGAAGATCATTGATCCTCAATTCATTTTTTCTTAAAACAAATGTCAGTGCATTCGTGTTTATTCTTGTAATCAAATCGGCATGCAGGCTTTTTTCTTTGGCATAATAAATCCTGTTCAGGCTGAAATCCAGCTTATCTATATCCAGATCCGTTTCCAGATCGAAAATATCTTCACTCAGACCGCCTTTCCCGGTGTAGTTCAGCCCTTTTGCATCCACCAGCACTCTTGCGGAATGGTCCCGGTAGGTGATGTTCCAGTTTTTTAACTTGATCAGGTCAAGTTTAATCGAAGTGCCCGAACTGGCTGTATCCTTTGGCTGAGTGGAAGGTTTCGAAACATATACATTATAATTTGCTTCTCCCTTGCTGTTGACGAAAACATTTCCGTAAGCATCCGTTACGTAAATCTCATCGATTTTCACCTGACCGTCGAAGATCAGGTTTTTCAGATTAATACCTGCCGATACTTCGCGTGCTGCAAGCAGCGTATCATTTTCAAAAGGTTTCGATCCTTTCAGTAAAAAGTCATCCACCGATACGGTAAGCGAAGGAAAGTGCCTGAAAAAGGTAAGGTGTGTTTTTCTGTAGTCGAGCTTGCCTGCAAGATGTTTATTGGCAAATATTTTTACCTGTGCGGAAATGGTTCCTGGAAATAAGATCGGAATAATAAACATCAGGAAAAGAAGGGATGCTATTGAAATTCCTGTCCATTTCAGAATTTTCAGCATGATTGTTTTTAAGCGTTTCATGATCCTGTAATTTTGAGATAAGTACACTACAGCCATCTAAAATCAAGCCACGACGGCCATACCGAAATGGCACGCATACCACAGATGTGCTTTTTTAAAAGAAAAACAGACCGGTGGCATAATTTATTCATTATGCTTTCAAATATAAAAAATTAAAATTATGAACCATAAAGAAGCCCTGAAGCATAAAAAGGAATCTGAACAAAACGCCGACGAATCTGTGGCCAAACTTTTTCACATCGTGATTACGCCGGCCAATACGGATGAAAGTGCTAAATTCATTGAAGACTTTTTAAAATCGCCTGAATCTTTTGATGACGAAAGCTGTAAAAAGTACAGTTCCGATGATGATTATGAAGTGGTAAGCTTTAAAAAGGAAATTGCTGACTAATAACCTTGCCAGAAATATAATCCAGCAACAGAATAGATGAGAGAAGCTAAAAACTGTTGGTTTCTCTGCTGAAAAATTTACCGTTCATTTTCTAAACTGATTTAGAACAAATTCAATAGTATAAAATTCAGGTTTTAAATCACTGCTGTTCAGGATTCAGCAGCTCTTCCAGTTGAATAATAAAATTGCACTGAGCGGGGTTGATTTTCTTTTTAGCCAGCTCAGATTCAAACCATTCCCAACGGTCGACTTCCGGGATTTCCAGGGTTCTTCCGGATTTGGGCGGCCAATTGATACTGATGGTATTGCTGTACAATCCATCTGTTTGCAGATCACTTTCGAGAGCCCATGCAAAAACCGTTTTTCCGGCTTTTTGTTTTACAGGTTTCAGTTCAATGAAGCGTCCGCTGATTTCCTTTCCTGTTTCTTCATAAAATTCCGTTACAGCACGTTCCATGAGATTTTCATCCTCCGAAGCTTCACCTTTCGGAATCGACCAGGCTCCCAGGTCTTTATTTTTCCAGAAGGGGCCGCCCGGATGAACGAGAAAATAGAAGAGTTTTTTGTTTTCTCTTTTAAATAATAAAATCCCTGCGCTTGTTTTCATTATTACCAGCTGTTGAGTCCGTTTTCCAATGCCTTGAGGTAATTTTCTTCATCAAACGAATACAGGTCCGGTGCTTTATGGGCACCGCCCGTTCTCCTTTCATCCAGTTTCTTCAGGATGGCAAGATTTTTCATTTTCCGGTAAAAATTTCCCCGGTTGAGTTCTTTTCCCAAAATGATTTCATACAGTTTCTGAAGTTCGGAAAGCGTAAACTTTTCCGGCAAAAGATTATATCCGATCGGTTTATGGGAGATCGTTTCCCTCAGGGTGAGCAGCGCTTTTTGGATAATTTCACGATGGTCCATGGCCAGCTCAATTTCAGGAAGTTTGCTCAGGTAGATCCATTCGCAGGTTTCGCTGAATTCGTCGGCAACAAGATTTACCTTATCCGGATTATACAGCGCATAATAGCCAATAGATACGAATCTCTGCTTGTGAAAAAGCGTTTCATCAAAATCCTCAAAATACAGTTCGCTTCTGTTTTTTTTACCGAAAACTCCAAACTCCTGCAGATAAACCCCCGTTATGCCGGCACGGTTTTTCAGAATTCTTACTACCGCTTCATCAAGATCCTCATCTTTTCGCACATAGCCGCCCGGCAGAAGCCACTGCTTACGGTAGTTCATCTTTAACAGCAAAACTTTAAGTTCATTCTGATCAAAACCGAAAATTACAGGGTCAGCTGACAGGTGGGGAAGAAAAATATTTTTTGCCTCTTCCGATTTATTGATGATGTATTGTTTGGAATCCATGTAAAAGGTGAAATCTTGGATAAACAAATGTACAGATAAAAAATTCGAAACAGAAGCTAAAGTTGAAGCCAGCGACTAATTTTGGGGAAATTTTTATATAATAAATATCATTGTTTCCATAAGAATCAATGAATTTTTATCTATTTTAATTAAATTAATTAATTGAATTTCAAATATTTGTGTTGGATATTAAATTTAATTAACATTTTCTTTGGTTAATTGAGTGAAAGAATGTAGTATTGTAATGTTTCATATGGAAGCAATGAAAGTAAGCACACGATAGGTAAAAAATTACTTCTGAAAAATACTCCTTTCCCGGAGTATGAATCCGGTTGGAAAACCTATTGTTTCCTAACCCTTAAAAGGTATCATATAAAAGACCTTTTATGATACTTGAATAAATTAAATGTTGGCGGTGAAACCGGTGGTAAGCAAATCCTCCGGTAATGTAAATAAAGAACCATCCGGTTATTTTTCGGATGCAGGAATTGTTGTGCCTTTAGCTAAAGCGGCAAAAAGTGATTAAGAGAAATTAATCTATATAAAATATAAAGAAGAATTATACCAACTGTACGATGAGAAAATCAACTTTAAAAATTTCAGCATTGGGAATGATGTTTTCCTTTGCCGTCGCTTTCGGGCAGGAAAAGACGGATACACTGGCTGTTAAAAATGCAGTGAATGCCATAGCTAAACAGGAAGAAGGTGTTAAAACCGTCACAGCATCCTCAAAAGAAGATAACAACAGAAACGTAATGCTGAACGCTGCCAACAATACAAGTCCGCGGGATGTAAATATCGGTTTACCTTCAACCGTAGGCGGAATTACCATTCTGGAAAACGACCTTCCGGCCGTTTATTTCTTCTGGCCCGAGCTTCCGAATAAAACATGGAGGCAAAGTGTCGGGCTGGAGAAAACAGGATTATTGAAAATGGATCAGCTTGCCAATACCATGGGCGACCTCGGTTTTGCCGTCAATTCCTATTCACAAACGGGTACCAAAGATTTTAAGCTGAAAGGTAAATTGACGACGAGTACTTTCGGCTGGCTGCAGGGCGATGTCAATGCTTCAGGACCGATATCAAAAAACGGTTGGACCTACACTGTAGGTGCTTTTGCCAATTTTGACCCGAGTACATACAAATTAGGTTTTGCAAGAAATGCCGATGAAACCAAAATATTCCGCGCAGGCGTAACCAAATATTTTAATAATGATAAAGGTAAAATTTCGATTTTATACAAATACGCGGATTCGTACAGCATCACCAATTATGCCGTTTTCCAGTATGGGCCTGAAGGAAAAGTTACAGAGCTTGACAATTTCAAAATCGGACGGGATTCTTACGTAGCAAGAGACGGCAGGATGAAAATCAAAGATATCCTCACAGGAGAATATTCCTGGAGATCAATGAGCGGAAATGATAACAGGACCACCTCCCACAACATTGATGTTTTTGGTAACTATCTGTTAAACAACGGCTGGAATTTTAAGTTTTCGACAAGGGCCCATTTTGCAAAGGCAAAAATGTCCAATATGATTCCTTTAAGCATTTTCAATGCAGATTCTGCGGCAGGTTATACTTTGGCTTCCAATGGTCAGGCTTACTCCGGACCAGTAGGAACAATTCTTGGAATGTATACGCCGGAAACTCCGATCACCAATATTGCAGGACGTTTTTCTTTAAACAAGCAGTTGGGAGATCATAACGTGACATTCGGCGTGTTGGAACAGTTTTACCACGTAGACCAATTTACCTCCAACCGTTCTTTCTTCTTCCAGAGTGTGGAGCCGCAGCCGCAGAGATTAGTTGGGCCGAATACGGATGCAGACGGTTTTTATAACTACAATGCAGGCGGAGAATATCATAGTGGAACAGAAAATAAGCTTTCGGTCTACGGTACCGATGAATGGAAAGTAACGGACAATTTCAATTTGAGCTACGGTCTGCATTTAAGAAACCACATCCTTGACGGTGAATATTCCTTGACGCCGAGAACCGTCGGTTTCAGCTTTACCGATGCCAATCAGTTTGATCAGATCAATAAAAGTTTCTTCCAGATTGCCGGAAGCCTGAATGCGACGTACAACATCACGAAGAATTTCGGGGTTTTAGCGAACTTCCTGTACACTGAAGAAAACAGAAGGCTTGAAAGCTATTCCCAGGCTTTTGAACCAAACACCAATAAAATCAAAAGTCCACTCGGCGCATTCGGCGTTTTTTGGAACACCAACTGGATCCAGCTGATTTCACAGGCGACCTATCTGAAAAAAAATAATAACCTGAACAGATACAATCTTGTAAATCCTGCTAATAGCTCCCAGGCACAAGTCGCAACTGTTTATTACGATATTCATACATTGGGTTGGACAACCGATTTCGTGGTAAAACCTTTCAAAGGATTCAATTTACATTATCTGGTGACATTCCAAAATCCGGTTTATAAGAAGTTTAATTTCAATGCTTTCGGAAAAGATTACGATTATAGTGACAACAACGTGTTAGGGGTTGCTAAAGTTTTGATGGAAATCGATCCAAGCTATACCGTTGATAAATGGAGATTCTGGGCAAGTTTCAGATACTTCTCCAAGCAATATGCAAACCTGACGAATGCTCTTTATTTCGCTCCGAGATGGGAGACTTTCGGTGGCGTGAGTTATACGGTTAATAAAAATATCAACATTGGCGCAACGGTCATCAACTTCCTTAATCAAAGAGGAGCCAGTGGAACCATTAACGGTGCAGAACTCATTACCGATGCAAGCCCCTACTACGGCAAACTGTTGACGGGAACGTACATTATGCCATTAACAGGTCAGTTTTCCGTAAGCTTTAATTTTTAAAAAGTAAAAAATGAAAAAATCAGTATTCAATATAGCCGCCTTGTTTTTGGGGATCACCGCATTTTCTCAAAATTTCAAAACGGTAGCCAATGCAGAAGGTCCTGTTTTAGGCTATTCTCCCGAATCAGGCGTGCAGATCCTGACGGTAGGCGGAAAAAAATTCAAGGATTTAAACCGAAACGGGAAACTGGATAAATATGAAGACTGGAGGCTTCCGGTAGATGAACGGGCAAAGGACCTGGCATCAAAAATGTCGGTAGAGCAGATTGCCGGGCTCATGCTGTACAGCGGACACCAGTCGGTTCCTGCTCCTCCGGATGGAATCAGGGCAGGGAAGTACAACGGAATGCTGTACAGGGAAAGCGGTGCCAAAGCGTATGATTTAACGGATCAGCAGAAGAAATTTTTAAAGGAAGACCACCTTCGCCATGTCTTGGTAACCACGGTAGAATCTCCTGAGGTTGCCGCCCGGTGGAGCAACAATATCCAGGCTTATATCGAAGGTCTCGGATTGGGAATTCCTGCCAACAACAGTACGGATCCAAGACATTCCGCAACGGTAACTGCAGAATTCAACGAAGGTGCCGGCGGACAGATCTCACTCTGGCCGGACGGGCTGGCCATGGGCGCTACCTTCGACCCGGAACTGGTGAAAAAGTTCGGGCATATCGCCGCTCAGGAATACCGAGCTTTAGGAATTTCAACGGCACTGTCGCCACAGATCGACCTGGGTACCGAACCCCGTTGGTATAGGATCGCCTATGTTTTCAGCGAAAGCCCTGACCTTACGGCAGATCTGGCCAGAGGCTATATCGATGGTTTCCAGACTACCGCCGGAAGCAAAAACGGCTGGGGAAACAAAAGCGTAAATGCGATGGTCAAGCACTGGCCGGGCGGAGGACCTGAAGAAGGCGGCCGCGACGGCCACTGGGCAATGGGTAAATTTGCAGTCTATCCGGGCAATAATTTCCAGAATCACGTAAAGCCTTTTACGGAAGGCGCTTTCAAATTAAGCGGAGGAACCAAAGAAGCATCGGCGGTGATGCCTTATTATACCATCAGTTTTAACCAGGAT
>JAKOOG010000257.1 GCA_022701545.1 Weeksellaceae bacterium
AATCTCTGCATCACAGGCAAAAAATCAATTCTTACCGTTCGGCTTGCAAAATCTACCGTTCAGTTACAAAAATTTATTCCTCCTGAAATTTCAGCCTACTTTTGAATCGAAATAAAACAGCAATGAAAACAAAACTACTGTTTCTTACCACCTTCTTATCCTTCACTTTCCATTTTGCACAGATTAAAATCTCCGGAAAGGTAACCTACAAAAACAAAGGGGTAGGAGAAGTAAGCGTAACCTTAAAAGATACCTACGACGGCGCAACCACGGACGGCAGCGGGAATTTCTTTTTTGAAACCTCCGAGAAAGGAAACCATACCATTATTTTCACAAATCCGAAATATGCTTCCGTTGAAAAAGCAATTGTCATTGAAAATCAGGATCTGGTGCTCAATACGGAGATAAAAGAGCACATCAGCGAGATCGATGCGGTGGTTATTTCCGCAGGTTCCATTGAAGCCAGTGATAAAAGAAGGGCAACCGCCGCTTTGACGCCGATGGATATTTATACGACAGCGGGTTCCCAGGGACAGACCACATCCGGTTACAAATTTCTGCCGGGTGTACAGAACGCGGGAGACAGCGAGGGCCTTTTCGTAAGAGGAGGAACGGGCGCAGAAACCAAATTTTACATCGACGGAAATCTGGTCAACAACTATTTCAGCAGCTCGGTGCCGGGACTGGCAGGAAGGGAACGCTTCAATACGTCTATTTTTAAAGGAAGCGTGTTCTCCAGCGGCGGTTATTCTGCGTTGTACGGTCAGGCTTTGTCTTCGGTTCTGCTTTTGGAAAGTGTGGATATGCCGGATGAAAGTTCCTATTCCTTCAACATTTTCCCTTTTTCGCTGGGCGGCGATTACCAGCATCTCAATGACAAAAAGACCTTCAGCTATGGAATCGCTGCCAATATTTCGGATCTGGGGCTGGTTACCAAAGTGCTGAATTTCGAGACGGACTTTATTAAAGCCCCAAGAAGTGTTTCGGTGAACGGAAATTTCAGGATTAAAACAAAGTCCGGCGGTTTTCTGAAATACTATGGAAGTTTTGATTCCAATTCCCTGGTTGTTTCACAGCCGAGCCTGGAAACGAATTACGATGAGCAGCAGCCTTCGGTGAACGGAAAGAATACTTTTCACAGCCTTACCTATAAAAAGAAAATGGGAAGGTACCTGATGAATCTGGGTTCCTCTTTCAGCATCAACAAAAGCGACCTGGACATCGGAATTGTAAATGAAGGAAACAAAATAGGCACTGTCAATATGAATACGGAAGGCCTGTACTGGAACAGCCGGGCGGTTTTTGAGAGAAAGATTGCAGCAGTAAGCAACATTAAGGCGGGATTTGAACTTCTTTCGGAAAATGATAAAACCAATTTTTCGGTCTTTAACACTTCACAGCAGCAAACCACGATCCATAATTTTACCACTGCTTTATTTGCTGAAAACAACCTGGCATTCGGCCGTAATTTCTCTACAAGCTTAGGCATCAGAGCAGAAAATTCAAGCTTTCTGAATCAGTGGAATGTGGCCCCGCGTTTTTCAGCTGCGTACCGCTTGTCAAAGAACTGGGTAAGCTCATTTGCCTACGGGATTTTTTACCAGACGCCGGAATCGAAATATTTAACACAGAATTTTAAACAGAATTTCCAGAAGGCGATCCATTATATTTTCCAGCTCCAGCGCAGCGGGGATAACAGAACCTTGAGGATGGAAGCATTTTATAAAGACTATAAAAATCTGGTAAAAACATCGGTATCAGGTTTCCAGAACAGCATTCTTCCGGATTATGGAAGCGGTTTTGCAAAAGGGGTAGAAGTACTGTGGAGGGATAAAAAGAGCATTAAGAACGTAGATTACTGGATCTCTTATTCTTACCTTGACAGCAGAAGAGAATTCTTAAATTATCCTACTGAACTGTACCCGAGCTTTGCGGCAAAGCACAACATTTCCCTGGTCGCAAAAAAGTTCGTGACTTCATGGAAAACAGGCTTTAATTTTTCTTATACCTACACATCCGGAAGGCCTTTTTACAACATCGTGGCCCAGAGTGGAGAGAACATCCTGAAATCGGAAGGCAAAGTAAAAGATTTCAATTCTCTGAATTTCAGTCTGAATTACCTGCCGAATCTCGGAAAAAAAGATGCTAAAGCATTTACCATTCTGGTAGCCGGGGTAAATAATATTTTAGGAAACAAAAACATCTACGGTTACCGTTTCTCTTCCAACGGCGAAATGAGTGCTCCTGTTCTGCCTGCTGCCCAGACTTTTGTCTATATCGGTGCGCTGATCAGTTTCGGAATTGATAAAACCCAGGAAGCCATCGACAACAATCTTTAAAATAATTAAAATCAATACAATAATCAATCTTAAAAATTTAGAAATCATGAGAAAATACGTTTTAAGTTTCGCTTTAGGCCTAATGAGTTTAGGGTCTTACGCTCAGTCCAATTACGAAAAAGCAATGACTGAAAAAATCAATAAGCTGGAAGCCACCCGGTCTCCCGAAGAACTTCAGGCGCTGGCCAACGATTTTCAGAGAATTGCCGACAAGGAAAAAGACAAGTGGCAGCCGAGTTATTACACCGCTTTGGCTTATATCCAGAAAGGAAGATCACAGATGCAAAACGGCAACAATGAGGCCCTGGAAACAGCAGCAGACCAGGCTCAGAAGTTTGTAGACGCCGCCGAATCCCTGGAAAAAAACAATTCCGAGATCCATCTGCTGCAGAAAATGATCTACTCATTAAAGATGATGGTCAACCCGATGGAAAGGTTCAGGACTTTCGGAACTAAAGCGGAAGAAGAACTGAAAAAAGCGGAGCAGCTGGATCCGTCGAACCCAAGAGTAGCCCTGATCAAAGCGGAAGATACCTATTACACGCCGGAGCAGTTCGGAGGAAGCAAAACGAAAGGGATGGAACTTTTTAAAACATCCCTGGAAAAGTTCAATACTTTTAAACCGAAAACTGCGCTGGACCCGAACTGGGGCAAAACGGAAGCCCAGTATTTTTTGAGCGGTGCGGCGAAATAATTCAGGATTTAGATAAAACCTTCTCTTGCAGAAGGTTTTTTATTTTCCATTCAGCCCCAAAAAACAACCGTTCAGAAAAAAATAATTTCTAATGATTATAAGATAGTCTATTTTTGAACCAAGAAAAAAGAAAATGAAACGCAAGAATCTCATTACCTTATGCTGGATATCCGTGGCCACTTCCATGGTTTTTTTCTTCGGGTTTACGAAGGAAAAAACGGTGGAGAATTTCGTTCTTAACCTGCTGGTGTGCTTTATGTATTCATTTGTTTTGGGAATGGGCAATAAGCTGCTAAACGACTTCCTGAACAGGAGGTTCCCCTGGTCTGAAGCCACGACCAAAAGAGCGGTCATCAGCATTGTTTCTATCCTGATTGCCAATACCGTAATGGTATATTTCTGCAATTACATCAATTTTGTGATTTTTCAGAAGGGAGTGACCACGGAAGAATTTTTCTCGGGCAGGTATAGTTTTATCAATTGGTTTACGATCAATATTGCGCTGCTGATTTCTGCTTTCCTGCATGCCAAAGGCTTCATGGAAGAGTTGAAGAAGACCTCCAAAAAAGAAGTGGTGGAGCAGAAACTGATTGCCAAATCGGCCAATGCCCAGTTTGAAAGCCTTAAAAACCAGCTGGACCCGCATTTTTTATTTAACTCGCTGAATGTTCTGAGTTCGCTGATTGATGAAAATCCGAAGCAGGCACAAAAGTTTACCGCATCCATGTCCAAGATTTACCGGTATGTACTGGAACAGAAGGATAAAGAGTTGGTAACAGTAGAAGACGAGCTGGAATTCGCCAAAACCTACTGCAATCTTTTAAAGACAAGGTTCGAGGATAGTGTGGACTTTGTTTTCGATGTTAAAAAAGAAGATTACCGGAGATTCGTAGTTCCGCTATCGCTACAGCTGCTGCTGGAAAACTGCATCAAGCATAATTTTGCGACTTCCTCAAAACCTTTGGTCATTAGAATTTTCTCTGAGAATGATACCCTTTGCATCGAAAATAATCTTCAGGTAAGGGAACAGATCAAAGAAAGTTCAGGGATCGGACTGTCCAACATCGTGCAGCGGTATGCCTTGTTGACGAAGAAAAATGTATTCATTGAAAAATCCGATGATTATTTTAAGGTAAAACTTCCGATCTTATCTGCTAAACCTAATGTTGTCAGTGAAATAAAGGAAGATAAGGATAAGGCCTACGAAAGAGCGCAGAAACGGGTAAAAGAGATTAAAGGCTTCTATGGAAATTTAATTTCATATTGTATTATCATTCCATTTTTAATCATTATCAACCTCATCACAACTCCGGATAACATCTGGTTCTTTTTTCCAATGCTGGGCTGGGGAATCGGAGTTGCAGCACATGGAATGAGTGTTTTTGCCATCGGTAAAAACTGGGAAGAGAAAAAAATCAGAGAAATTTTAGAAAAACGACATAAACAATAGACAGTAATATTATGGAAAATATCAGCAAAGACGATATCAGATACAAAGAGGCAGAAAGACAGGTAAAAAAAATAAAAGGATTTTATACTTCCTTATTCGTTTATTTTGCCGTTAATATTTTTATTTTATACCTGAATTACAGAGATTTAAAGCCTGGTGAAACGATCTGGCAGATTAAATACTTTACACTTCCGTTCTTTTGGGGCATAGCGGTGGTTATTCATGCCATGAGAACTTTTATCAGCGGTTTTATGCTGGGGAACAATTGGGAAGAAAGAAAGATCAGAGAACTGATGGATAAGGAAAAGCAGCCGTAAGTGATTCATTTCTTTAATTAAAAATTCAAAAGTCCGATGCTATGAAAACTTTACAAATACTCTTTACCGTGTCCATGGTTTTGTGGTTCATTACGGAAATCCTGTACAAGAACATCTTGAAATCGGGTGTGAATGATAAAAAAGACAAAGACCGGTCCACCCTGAACATTCTCTGGATGGCCATTCCGGCGTCCATTCTGAGTGCAGTTGCAGCTTCTTACCTTACGAAGGTTCCGGTTTCCGATGAGGTCTGGATTTATTACGTGGGAACAGCCTGTATCTGGATCGGGATTATTGTAAGATTTGTGATCATCCGGTCGTTGGGTAAATATTTTACGGTGGATGTCACCATCAGGGAAGATCACAGGATTAAGAAGGAGGGATTTTACCGCTACATCAGGCATCCGTCGTATGCTTTTTCATTGCTTACTTCGTTGGGGCTTGGCTTATATCTGAATAATTGGCTTTCCCTGATTCTGGCTTTCAGTATTCCTTTTATTGCATTCAGTTACAGAATAACCATAGAGGAAAAAACCTTAATCGAACAGTTCGGTGAAGAATATCTGGAATACCGGAGGAAGACGAAAAAGCTGATTCCGTTTGTGTACTAAATGATGATCAGAAGCTTAATAATTCTGTGGAACGCAGATCAATAAGAATTGGGGTATAAATCATTTGTTTACATTTCAAATGCTGCTTAATTTCTTAAAAAATCCTTACCGGTTGCTTATTAAAATCCCGATATTCTATGAAGTCGGGATTTTTACAGTTCAGTCTCCAAATTCTACGGTTCAGTGATATAAAGTTGATTCGCGGCGGTTTCCTGTGCTACATTTGTATCAACAAAAACAAACAACTCATCTTTAAAACAAAAAAATATGGAAACTTTCATCAACAAAGAAACACAGGCTTACGAAAAAGCATCAAGAAGAGTAAAAGAGCTTAAAGGCTTCTACGGAAATCTTACTTCCTATGTTTTGGTTATTTCTTTTCTGATCGTACTTAACCTGATAACCTCGCCGGGATACCTTTGGTTTATATGGCCGATGATGGGCTGGGGAATCGGAGTTGCCGCACACGCTGCCGGAACTTTCGGAATCGGAAAAGACTGGGAAGAAAGAAAAATCCGCGAACTGATGGACGAAGAAAGGAAAGGCACAAAAAATTTATAATCAATTCATTAACTTAAAAAATAAAATATCATGGACTACAATCAGGCACAGCAAAGAGTAAAAGATCTTAAAAAATTCTACAAAAGTTTTTTATGGTTCGGCATCGTTGCTTTCATCATCTTTTTCGATGACGTTTTTGAAAAAGGAATCTTCAACTTTTCATTGTGGAACGGCTCGGTTATCCTGGCAATCTGGGGAATTATCTTAACCGTAAAAGCGATAAAGCTGTTCCTTCTGGATGATGAATGGGAAAGAAGAGTCGTGGAAAAAGAGATGGGAAAATCCAAGCAGCCGATTAAATTTTAAAACCGGTAAAATTTTACTTACTTTTAGTCGGAATTTTTAAAACTAAATCTGGAACTCAATGATTAAGACTGTCATTATCGAAGACGAAAAGCCGGCTTCAAGGAAATTGGAAAGAATGCTCAGTGAATTTACTGATATTGAAGTGATCGCCAAAATTGAATCTGTAGAAGAGGGCATTGGATGGTTTTCGGAAAATGAACATCCGCAGCTGATTTTTTCGGACATTGTACTCGGAGACGGTCTCTCATTTGATATTTTTGAAAAAGTACGGACCAAAGCCTTTATCATTTATACCACGGCTTTTGACCAGTATACCCTGAAAGCTTTTAAGCTGAACAGCATCGATTACCTGCTGAAGCCTATTCTGGATGAAGACCTGGCTGCGGCGGTTGAGAAGTTCAAATCTTTTATTCCTTCGGATACTACAGTCAATTCACAGGAAATTAAGCAGTTAATTAAAAAAGACAAATCCACACTGTCCAGAATCCTGGTAAAAATCGGGTATAACCTTAAAATTGTACAGACCCAGGAAGTAAGCTGCTTTTTCAGCGAAAATAAAATCGTTTACCTGCAGACCCAGGAACGGACGTACCCTTCAGATTTCACGCTGGACGAACTGGAAGAAGTGCTGGACGAAAAAAAGTTCTTCCGGGTAAACCGCCAGTTTATCATCAATTCCGATTACATCAAAAATATTCATACGTCACCCAATTACAAAGTAGAGCTTGAGTTTCAGCCGCAGGAAGAAATCACCGTAAGCCGCGAAAGGGTAAAAGACTTCAAAGACTGGCTGGTAAGTTAATCAGCATCAGTTATCATTCATAACTTATACTTCATAACTACTTGTAGTCAATACGGTTAGCATCTGTGTCTTCAAGCTGTTGTACAATAGATTTCGGGATCTCGTCACTATCGATCGGGAAACTGATGGAATCGGTGACGAATGTCTTACGGTCTGCTTTCTGAAAGATTTCGAAAAGAGCGATCGGTTCCTGGTTAAAACTAATACACGTACTTATAAAATGCAATTCATGGAGCTTATATTCTGGATTTTTCAGCTTTTCCTTGATATCTTTTATTCTTGAGACAAAATGCCGTTGCCGGATGAAGGTATTGCTGTTCATGATGATAAATACATAATCGGAATAGGCCGTTACTTTTCCGAAATACTTATGTCGGTCACCGCCGCTTCTTTCAATAAAATATTCGCCGGTAGTTTCGGATTTGTAGATTTCGGTAGCGGAGCGCCAGATCCGGTTGTCTTTTGCCTGTAAAGGATTTTCAGGAAGGTTCCTGTTGTAGGAATACCAGCAGCCAACCAATCGGTCCAGCAGTTGCGTATTCTGCTTCACATTGTTTATTTCGATCCGCAGATCATTGAAATTAAAAGATTCCGTATTGGAATTGATAAAATCAATATAACTGGAGTAGCCCAACACTTTTACAATCAGGCTCAGTTTGGCAAGGTTGGGTTTGCTGAGAACGGTATTTTCATTTAGAGTATATTTCTTTAGTTTATTGATAATCAAGTGCTCATACAGGTAATTGGAACCCAGAAGATCAGGGTTTTTCTTGATTTCTTTTTCCTGATGTTCTTTAATTATTAAATCATTAAGCTCGGCAACAATATAAGACCATTCAGTCTTTGAGACATCTTCCCAACGGTTCTTTTTCAGGAACTGCATACCCAGAAAATTCATCAGCTTCTCAAGATGCAGCATATCTTCTTTTTTCACTCGATTTTATTTAAGACGAATATAAGATTAATTTAAAACTAAACGAGACCCAGTTAAGACTTTTATATTTTGAATTCAGAGGATATTTGAACAGAAACTAAAAGTTGATACAATGAAAACAATCATCTTACCGGAAAACGATCCGCTCTGGAGCAGGCTCTGCCATTTTTCACCGGATCATCCTGATGCAGCATTTCCTTTTTCCAAGAAGCTGGCGAAAGAAGAAAGATGGACGGAAAGCTTTACGAAGAAAGCAATAGAAGAGTATAAGAAATTTGTCTACCTCTGCTGTGCACTGCCCCATGGTGCTTCGCCGAGTGAAACCGTAGATAAGGTCTGGCATCTTCACCTCACCTACACCGAAAATTACTGGGAAGAATTCTGTCCGGATATTCTGCAGCGGAAACTGCATCACCACCCTTCAAATGGGGGTAAAAATGAAAATGATAAGCATAAAAACTGGTTTGAAGAAACGCTGAGAAGCTATCAGGAAGTTTTCGGGGAGATGCCGCCGGAAGATATCTGGCTTAACAAAAAGCGATCTGTTCTCCGTCCTTTCTTCCGAAAATATTTCCACGCAGCGGCTCTTTTACTTCTGCTGCTCACGGTAATATCCTGCTCGGGAAAAGGCAGTATAGCTTTTACGGGAATCTTTTGCATTTTCATCATCTGGATTATCATTAGATCGGTAAGGGGAAATAATAAGGATAATGACTCTGATGGGAATTCCTGTTTTTCGGGGACCTGCGGAGGGCATGATTCTTCCGGTTCCGGACATTCCTGCGGGAGCAGCTGTGGCAGCGGATGTGGTGGTTGCGGCGGCGGAGATTAATTTAAATCGAAAACCATGAAGAAAGTCCTTATTCATACCTTTCCGGTTATGCTGGTTTTTATCTCGCTGATTTTAATCAACAATACATTCAATCCATTGATCTTAAAGGGTCCTGACTTCCTGAAGTTCTATCTGATGCTTGTTTTCGGGTTTTATGCTTCCATCCTTATCCTTCAATTTTTTAAAGAACGCATTTCGGAAATAACCTATTGTTTTACGGGGCTTATTTTTTTGCTGGGCATCGTGAAAATGACCAGAGGGATTCTCTTAGGGAAACCTGTCGGTTTTCTGCTGCTGCTGCTGTTTCTGCAAATTATGGTGTTTTATTTTATCAGATCAGATAATACAAACCCAAGATAGAGCGATCGTTAAAAAATATACCCTGAACAGATGTTCCGGGTATATGATATCCAAATTGTTAAATATTCTTTTTCTAGAGTCCAGCTCCGGATCTGTTGAGCAGGACATAGGTATAATGCTTAAAGTTTTATTCTTAGGCAATCACACCGCTTCCGATCAGTTCCTCATCCAGATACCAGGCGGCAAACTGTCCTTCGGCAATGGCAGATTGCGGATCTTCAAATTCAATATAAAAAGCCTCTTCAAATTGGTATAAAGTTGCTTTCTGCAGCGGCTGGCGGTACCTGAATCTTGCCATCACTTCCATCGATTCTCCGTTTTTCAGCTTCAGGTCCTCACGAACCCAGTGAAGTTCGGCATTGTCGATTTTCAGGGCTCTTTTCAGCAGTCCTGGAAATTGATGCCCTTCGCCTACAAAAAGGATATTGTTTTCCATATCTCTGGATACGATAAAGCAGCTTTCTTTATGTCCGCCGATACCCAATCCTTTGCTTTGCCCGATTGTAAAAAATTGAGCACCCTGATGCTTTCCGATAACTTTTCCGTCGGATTTTTTATAATTGATTTTACGGCTTAAATATTCCAGCTCTTCCTGTTTGGAAAAGAATGCAGGTGTTTCCTGTGTAAAGAGCAGGGAATCTTTGAAAATTTCCACAATTTCTCCTTCCTTGGGAACCAACTGCTGCTGTAAAAACTGGGGAAGACTTACTTTTCCGATAAAGCACAATCCCTGGGAATCTTTCTTATCAGCAGTTACCAGGCCGATTTCTTTCGCAATTTCCCTTACCTGGGGTTTTGTCAGTTCACCAATTGGAAACAGGGCTTTGGAAAGCTGATCCTGGCTGAGCTGGCATAAGAAGTATGACTGGTCTTTGTTATTATCTTTTCCGGCCAGCAAATGAAAAATTTCCTTTCCGTTTTCATCCGTTGTGGAATCTACTCTGGCATAATGTCCGGTGGCTACCTTATCTGCCCCTAAAGACATGGCTGTCTTCATAAAAACATCGAATTTCACTTCTCTGTTGCACAAAACATCAGGATTCGGGGTGCGTCCTTTCTGATATTCATCGAACATGTAATCTACGATTCTCTCTTTGTACAGATCGCTCATATCAATTACCTGAAAAGGGATTCCAAGCTTTTGGGCGACCATCAGGGCATCATTGCTGTCCTCGATCCACGGGCATTCGTCTTCCAGGGTTACGGAAGCATCGTTCCAGTTTCTCATAAACAGGGCCACCACTTCATGCCCCTGTTGCTGCAACAGATAGGCTGTTACACTCGAGTCTACGCCTCCGGAGAGGCCCACTACTACTTTCATTGTATTTCAATTTTACGAAACTCTTAACGGGAGTTCTTAGTTTGACGTTGCAAAAATACAATTAAAAAGATTCGCAAAAAAATGATAATTTAGGCATCGATAAAAACAATGTCTATGAAAAAGCTTATTATCTCTTTATCATTCCTGTTTTCAGGATTAGTGTTTTCTCAGGAAGCTACAGAACTGCCGGTACAAAATAATAACCGTTGGACGTTCGGAGGCGGGATCGGTTTCGGCTTCGGAAGCAACAATTACTTTAATCTTTCAGCCGCGCCAAGAGTCGGCTATATGCTGACCAATGATCTTGAAGGCGGCGTATTGGGAAGTGTTTCCTGGCAGAAATCCAATGCCTACAGCTCAACCATGTTTGGAATCGGGCCGTTTCTGAATTATTATATTGCCAGAACTTTTTTCGTAAGTGCCAATTACCAGCATTACTTTATCAATTATAAAGATAAAATTTATGATTTTAAAGCCAATACCAACGAAGATGCCTTGTATCTGGGCGGAGGCTATATGCAGAGAATCGGAAATAATTCTTTTCTGCAGCTGGGACTGATGTACAATGTATTATGGAAAGAGAACTCAAGTATTTTCTCAAGCGGGCTGGTTCCGAATATTGGATTTGTGGTCGGACTTTAATATAAAATTCCCGGATAAATCAGATCCGGTAATTTCTCAGATAAAATTAGAAAGCTTTCTTGGTTATTATTGAAATTAAAAAGCATCGGAAATTTCCGATGCTTTTTAATATAATTAAATTATTTATTTAAGACTGAGACTTTTCAGCCGCTGATTTTTTTGTTTTTGAACTTTTTCCGGCTAATCCGTCTTTTGCTTCGTTCAGATCAAGAACTACGGTTTCTCCTTCAGACAATTGCTTATTTACCAGCATCTCCGCCAATAAATCTTCAATGTATTTCTGGATGGCCCGTTTCAATGGCCTTGCTCCGAAATCTTTATCCCAACCTTTTTCAGAAATGAAATCTTTGGCTTCATCAGTCAATTCAACTTTGTAGCCTAATTTTTCAAGTCTGCTGTAAAGTTTGTTCAACTCAAGATCAATGATTTTCTTGATATCATCTTTTTCCAGAGAATTAAAGATTACGATATCATCAATTCTGTTCAGGAATTCCGGTGAGAATGCTTTTTTAAGAGCATTTTCAATGGTACTTCTTGCTCTAGAATCCGTATTGGATTTTTTTGCAGAAGTCCCGAATCCTACACCGTCTCCGAAATCTTTAAGGTCTCTCGTACCGATGTTTGAAGTAAGAATAATGATCGTATTTCTAAAGTCGATCTTTCTTCCCAGACTGTCGGTAACGTGACCTTCATCAAGGATCTGCAGCAGAATGTTAAATACATCCGGATGGGCTTTTTCGATCTCATCCAAGAGAACCACGGCATAAGGCTTTCTTCGTACCGCTTCTGTCAGCTGACCGCCTTCCTCATATCCAACGTATCCCGGAGGCGCACCCACCAATCTGGAAACAGCGAATTTTTCCATATATTCACTCATATCGATTCTGATCAACGATTCATCAGACTCGAATAATTCTCTTGCCATTACCTTCGCCAGCTCGGTTTTACCGACCCCGGTTGTTCCAAGGAATATAAAGGTACCGATCGGACGGTTCGGATCTTTAAGACCGGCTCTGTTTCTCTGGATGGCTTTAACCACCTTTTTCACCGCATCTTCCTGGCCAATTACCTTTCCGTTCAGATGACTGTCCATTCCCGCCAATTTATCAAGCTCGTTCTTACCGACTTTCGTTACCGGAACTCCGCTCATCATGGAAACCACTTCTGCAACATTTTCTTCGCTGACGGTTTCTTTTTTCTCCTTCACATCTTTGTCCCATTTATCCTGAGCAGAATTAAGTTCCATCTGGAGTCTTTCTTCTTCATCTTTCAGTTTTCTGGCTTCAAGATAGTCCTGAGCTTTTACTGCCTTCTGTTTCAATTCCTTAATGTCTTCGATTTTCTTTTCAAAGTCGATGATCTCGGTAGGAACTTTCATGTTTTTAATGTAAACACGCGAACCGGCTTCGTCCATGGCATCAATTGCTTTGTCCGGTAAGAAACGGTCTGTAATATATCTTGAAGTTAAATTCACACAGGCAGCAATGGCTTCCGGCGTATAGATCACATTGTGATGCTCTTCATATTTATCTTTGATCTGATTCAGAATCTGGATGGTTTCATCAATAGAAGTCGGTTCTACCATTACCTTCTGGAATCTTCGCTCTAAGGCCCCATCTTTTTCAATGTACTGACGGTACTCATCCAGCGTTGTTGCTCCGATGCATTGGATTTCTCCTCTTGCCAAAGCAGGTTTGAACATATTCGACGCATCAAGGCTTCCTGTTGAACTTCCTGCTCCTACAATGGTGTGAAGCTCATCAATGAACAAAATAACGTCTCTGTTTTTTTCCAGCTCCGTCATAATGGCCTTCATCCTCTCTTCAAACTGTCCACGGTATTTTGTTCCCGCAACGAGGCTTGCAAGATCCAGGGTAATTACCCTTTTTCCATAAAGGACACGGGAAACTTTCTTCTGCTGAATTCTTAAAGCCAGCCCTTCTGCAATCGCCGATTTACCAACACCCGGCTCCCCGATAAGAAGCGGATTGTTTTTCTTTCTACGCGACAGAATCTGGGAAACCCTTTCAATTTCTTTTTCACGACCGATAACGGGATCCAATTTTCCATCTCTTGCCAATGAAGTAAGGTCTCTTCCGAAATTATCCAGGGTAGGCGTTTTGCTTTTTGCAGAACCCAGATTGCCTGTCGGCTTTCTCATCTGCTCAAAATCCTCCCTTTCATCATCATCGTCATAAGCACTCATTTGCGGCGCCTGTCCGGAATTTTTAAGCAGAGTCTGGTATTCTTTTGAAACGCCTTCATAGTCAACATCATAAGCGCCTAATATGTTTGAAGTGGGGTCCTCATACTTATAAAGAATGCCTAAAAGCAGGTGAACGGTATTGATCTCATTGCTTTTATACTGTCTGCATTCAAGTTCTGCACGCTTAACGGCATGATCTGCCATTTTCGTGAAAGAAATATTGGTAACCTCCTCAGAAATAGGATTTAGACTTGCTGTATTTAAAGTTTCAATTTTTCTTCTGATTTGTGTTAGATCCGCATTAAGGTTTTGAAGGATTTCTTTTGCAGAGTTTTCTGTTTTTATAATACCTAAAAGTAGATGTTCTGTATTAAGAAATTCACTCTTGAGCCTTTTCGCTTCGCTCTTGCTTTGTTTGAACACCTGGCTCAAACCTTGTGAAAACTTATAATCCATAATATATCTCATTAGAATAACAGCAACATTGCTGATTATTCATTATCTAAATTACAAATATTTTACCAAAAATCAATAAATGACTTTATGGCAGAAAAAATTTTATTATCTTATTGAAAATGATTAAGTTTGTCGTCCTTAAAAATTCCTCATGATTCCCGAAATTGCCACTTATATAGGATATTCCGCATCATTGTTTATTGTGCTGAGCTTCATATTAAAAGACATCAGGAAAATCAGGATCGTGAATATGATCGGTTGTATCTGTTTCGTGATCTATGGAATTTTCAGCGGAATGCTCTGGCCGGTAATCATCCCGAACGGTTTGATCTGTTTCATACAAATGTACCATCTTCTGGTGGATAAAAAAAGCTAATGAACAGGAAAAAGATCATTACCTCCGCCTTCAGCAATCTATATACCGATCAGCGTATCGAAAAGGTATGCCGGACTTTATATGACAACGGGTATGAGATTGAGCTGATCGGAAACAACTGGAACGGTGCTGAAAAAATGTCACGTCCATATCCATTTTCCAGGATTCCGCTGGTTTCGAAGAGTTTGAAAACGGCTTATTTTGAATTCAACTGGAAATTATACCGCCAGTTAAAAAAGAAAGCCGATCATAACACCATCCTTCATGCCAATGACCTGGATGCTCTGCTCCCGAATTATCTGCTGGCTAAAAAATTAAAGATCCCGCTCGTTTTTGACAGCCATGAGATTTTTTCTGAAATGCCAGCCATTCAGGGCAAAATGTCGCAGAGGCTGTGGCGTTATCTGGAAAGAAAACTTCTTCCTGGCCTTCAATTTATGATTACGGCCAGCACAGGATATTCCCATTGGTTCAAAAGGAAATACGGCGTTGATGCACAGGTGGTCCAAAATGCACCGAGACGATTGGATTACAACTTGAATATTCCGGACAATCATCCTGGCATTCTATTGTATCAGGGAGCCATTAATCCGTTTCGCGGCATTGACAAAGCCATTCTGGCAATGAAGCATCTGGAGGATGTGGTCTTTAAAATAGCAGGGGATGGGCCTATGAAAGAAGCGTATGAGGCACTCGTTGTCAATGAAAATCTACAGCACAAAGTGGAGTTTTTAGGTAAACTGATGCCGGATGATCTCCGGAAAGTTACACTTACTGCCGATTGCGGGATGAGCATCGAAGAAAATGGGGGAGAAAGCTATTATTATTCTTTACCGAATAAAGTCCTGGATGCCATCCAGGCGCGGATTCCTGTCATTCTGTCAAATCTCCCTGAAATGCAGAATATTAAGCGACAATTTGACATTGGCGAAGTGATCACCAGCCATCAGCCGGAAGATATTGCCCAGGCCATTCGGAAGGTCTTGGATAAAGGAAGACTGGATTACCTGCCTGAACTGGAAAAGGCAGCACATCTTTTCTGTTGGGAAAATGAAGAAATGAAATTGCTGGAGGTTTTTAAGGAAGCATCAACGTTTTAGCATTAAATAAAAAGCCATCGATTATATTCCGGGGCATCCGGATTACGTTATCTTTTTTAAATTGGCTATCTTTGTATCAAGAAATTAGTTTAGAATGACCATTAAAGAAAAACAGCAGGAAATCATCGATGAATTTGCGTTTCTTGAAGATTGGGAACAGAAATACGAATATATTATCGACCTCGGAAAAGAACTGAAGGGCCTCCCGGAAGATCGAAAGAAAGATGACAACCTGATTAAAGGCTGCCAGAGCAAAGTATGGATTGATGCTGAATTCCGGGATGGAAAATTATTTTTCAATGCTGATTCCGACGGGATTTTACCGAAGGGTATTGTTTCTCTATTGGTAAGCATTTACAGCGGGCATTCCACTCAGGAGATCCTGGACTCCGATTTTGATTTTATTTCCGAAATCGGGTTGCAGGAATTTCTTTCTCCTTCCAGGGCCAACGGATTGATGGCCATGACCAAACAAATCAAATTTTACGCAGTAGCCTATCAATTGAAAGCTTAGTTTTGACACGGATTTTAGCATATCGTTTTTCTGCATTCGGTGATGTTGCCATGACGGCACCGGTTTTCCGTGAGTTTCTGGAACAGAACCCTGAGGTGGAAATCGTTATGGTTTCCCGAAAAAATTTTGAAGGTTTATTTACGGACATTCCGAATGTTATCTTTAAAGGGGTAAACCTGGATGATTATAAAGGAATCTTCGGATTAAACAGAATGGCCAATGAACTGATCAAAGAATTTAGACCCGATGCGGTCGCCAACCTCCATGATGTGATCCGGACAAAAGTTCTGGACCGGATTTACCGGAGAAAAGGTCTTAAAGTATTCAAAATCAATAAAGGAAAAGAAGAAAAGGAACACCTGACCGATATCTGGAATCTCAATAAAGTTCAGTTGAAAAAAACAGTGGAACGTTATGCCGATGTTTTCCGTGAAATGGGTTATCAGGTTGAGCTTTCCCACCAATTGAGACCAATACCGGGCGAAAAGTCGGGAATCGGATTTGCTCCTTTTGCGCAGCACCGCGGGAAAATGCTTCCGCTGGAAAAATCTTATGAACTGGTTCGAATCCTGGCCCAAAAACATCCCGTTTACTTTTTCGGGGGAGGAAAAACCGAAACGGAAACCCTGGAAAAATGGGAGCAGGAAATCCCGAATACCGTTAGCCTGGCCGGAAAGCTGAGCCTTACTGAAGAATTGAAAAAGATCTCCGAACTTGAGCTTATGATCTCCATGGATTCCGCTAATATGCACCTGGCAAGCCTCGTAGGAACCCGGTGTGTTTCCGTCTGGGGGCAGACCCATCCGTATGCCGGATTTTTAGGATTCGGACAAAGCGAAGACGATGTGGTGCAGGTGAAGGATCTTACCTGCAGGCCATGTTCCGTTTTCGGGGACAAAGAATGCTACCGGGGAGACTGGGCTTGCCTGGAAGAGCTAAGTGTGCAGAAAATTGCAGAAAAGATTTTATAAATACAGCCTCTCATTTTGGGAGGTTTATTTTTTTGTTAAATTTCAGCACCATTTCTTAATGACTGAAAATAAAAAAATCTCCCTTGAAAAAGAGAGATTTTGTGGGCCCTGAGGGATTCGAACCCCCGACCCTCTGGGTGTAAACCAGATGCTCTGAACCAACTGAGCTAAGAGCCCTGAAATTTTTTTAAAGGCTTCAGTATCCTTTTTTGTGGGCCCTGAGGGATTCGAACCCCCGACCCTCTGGGTGTAAACCAGATGCTCTGAACCAACTGAGCTAAGAGCCCCTATACTTGTTTCCTCGTTTAGAGTGGTGCAAATATACGACTTATTCGGAAATCTCCAAATTTTTTTCTAAAAATTCTCCGACCACAAAATTGCTCCCGCCGATAAAAATCATTTCTGCATTTGTACATTCCTCTTTTGCAGAAAGATACGCTTCCTGTACAGAATTGAAAATTTTATAAGAAATTTTTTCACCGATCAGTAAATCTTCATACTCCTGGGGAGGTCTTCCCCGCTGGATAGCCGGTTTTGCAAAATAAAACGTTGCATTTACAGGTAAGATTTTCATGACTTCATCAATTTTCTTATCATTCACAAAACCCAAAATCACATGCTTATGCCTGTCCATAGAATTCAATTGGGCAAAAACATATTCCAAGCCCGCCTGGTTGTGGCCTGTATCACAAATGGTAAGCGGATTTTTAGAAAATTCGAACCAGCGGCCGATAAATCCGGTATTCTGGTGCACGTTCAGAAGTCCGGCCTCAACATTTTCAACGGAAACGGTAAAGCCTAATTTTCTAAGCTCTTCAATTATATTTAAAACGACTTTGATATTTTTTTCCTGATAATTTCCTTTCAGGTCGGACTTTAATGAAGTCTGTGACAGGGTAGCATCAATAAATGGAGCACTTTCCTGATCTGCTTTACTTCTGATGATGTTTTTTACCGTTTCTTTTTCATCTCCTGAAATAACCGGAATGCCCGGTTTTACAATTCCTGCTTTTTCTGTCGCAATTTCTTCAATGGTATCGCCTAAAATGTTTTGATGATCCAGTTGAACATTGGTAATCGCTGAAACCAGCGGTTTGATAATGTTCGTTGAGTCCAGTCTTCCGCCCAAACCCACTTCAATAATGGCAATATCGACCTGTTGCCGATGAAAATATTCAAAAGCCATGATCGTGGTAAACTCGAAAAAAGAAGGGTAAATGTCTTTTGGAAGTTCTTTTAATTTTTGAATAAAACTAAAAACAAATTCCTGATCACAGTTGGCTCCGTTTACTTTGATACGCTCGGTGAAATCGATAAGATGGGGAGAATTATACAGACCTACCTTATATCCGGCTTCCTGTAAAACGGAAGCCAGCATGTTGCTGGAAGAACCTTTGCCGTTTGTGCCTCCGATGTGGATGCACGGTAGTGTTTCCTGAGGATTTCCGAAAAAATCACAAAGCCTTCTAATATTATCCAGTCCGGGCTTATAGGCCTTCTGCCCGTCGATCTGGTAGTTGGGAGCCTGTACGAAAAGCCAGTCTACAGCCTCCTGATATTGTTCCTGAGTCATGATACAAAATTCTCAAAAGTTTTTTAAAAAGAAATGCTAAAACTGTAACTTTTTTATTTTTACTTCGTCTAATAGGGAAAAATGTTTATATGAAAAGAGTTTTGACTATTGTTTTGGGATTAGCGTGCCTGGCTGTCAATGCCCAGAAAAAATGGTCTTTGAGGGCGTGCGTGGATTATGCTACCGAGCATAATCTTCAGGTTATCCAAAATGAATATTCAAAACAGGTGCAGGATCTGAACCTGAAAATTGCGAAGAAGAATTATCTTCCGTCCGTATCTGCAAATGTCGGAAATACGGTAAGTTTCGGACAGACCTCTTTTGGAACGGGTAGTTTAAGAAACGACCGTTTCAGCAACAGTGCCAATCTGGGTGCGGATATTTTGATTTTTAATTACGGAAGATTGGAAAAAACCGTAAGAAAGACGGAGTTTGATGTGGAAGCAAGCCAATACGATATCGAAACCATTAAAAATGATATTTCCCTTCAGATCGCCCAACAATATTTAACCACTTTACTGAATAAAGAGATCGTAAAGATTTCACAGGCTGCAGTAGAAAATGCCCAGAAACAGTATGACCGCTCAAAAATTACCACGGAAGTCGGAACTACGGCTCAGACCGTTTTGGCTGAAGCTGAAGCCGGACTGGCCCGGGAAAAGCAGAATCTGAAAACTGCAGAAATCAATGTCGGAAGAAGCCTTTTTGCGCTGGCCCAGCTTTTACAGCTTCAGGAATACAAAGATTTTGAAATAGAAGATGTGGATATTCCGGATCAGCTTGCTCCGCAACTGAAAGAGGTGGATGAAGTGCTGGCGACCGCTTATGAAAACCAGCCGCAGATCAAAGCCGCAGAAAGCCGTATCAAGTCTGCCGTTGCTCAGACAGAAATTAATAAAACGTCATTCTGGCCGACTTTAACGGCAAGTGTGGGAATCGGAAGTTTCTATAACAATCTTTTGAATACCAACAATACCAGCGGATCATCGCTTTTTTATATAAGGGAACAGGGATTATTTTCCCAATATAAAGATAACTTCGGCCAGCAGGCAGCTGTATCCTTGAATATTCCTATTTTTAACAAAGGAATCACAAAACTTCAGGTAGAGCAGTCTAAGGTAAATGAAAATATTGCTAAAGTAACTTTACTACAGCAGAAACAGGTGATCCGTGAAAATGTTCAGAAGGCACAGTTTGATGTGGATGCGAATTATGAAATTTACTTATCCGCCGTTCAGGCCGAAAAAAGTACGAAGCTGGCATTGGATTTCGCAGATAAAAGCTATGCCGCAGGAAGATCGACGATCTATGATGTAAACATTGCAAGAAACAACTATGCCAATGCCCAGGGGTCTGTGGCACAGGCCAAATATAATTATGTATTCAGTCTTAAATTGCTGAATTTCTATGCAGGAATTCCGCTGAGTTTATAGAAATGTCAATCCAAGCATTAGAGAAATACCTGCCTCAGAATACGCTTCAATATCTGAAAACCTGGTTTGGTGATTATTATATTCATATCAAGGTAACACGAAACCGGGATTCCAAACTTGGGGATTACCGCAAGCTCCCGGATCATTCACATGAAATTACCATCAATTCCACACTGGTTCCGCAGCTGTTTTTCTTTGTGCTGACCCATGAGCTGGCACACCTGATCGCATTTGAAAAATACGGAAGGAGAATTTTGCCGCATGGCAATGAATGGAAGGATACTTTCAGGAAAATGCTGTTGGAAAGTATTGAAGTGTATCAAGAAGATTTAAGGCCTGTTATCGTGAAGTTTTCAAAATCCCCGAAAGCGAATTTTATGGCCAGCCCCGATCTGGTAAAATATTTTCATATTGAAAAACAGGACGATAAACTCGTTTTTATCGAAACCCTCCAAAAAGGAGATTTCTTTATTTACCGAAATGAAAAGTACCTGTTAGAAGGTCTGATTAAAAAAAACTATCTTTGTAAGCACCTGGCTACGGGAAGAAAGTATTCTTTCAAACCATTGGCAAGGGTAGAAAAATATACTTAATAATGTTACAATCAGATAGATATTGCGTAATTATGGCGGGAGGAATCGGCAGCAGATTCTGGCCTATGAGTACGCAGAAATTTCCGAAGCAGTTTCAGGATATTTTAGGTGTTGGACGTACCATGATTCAGCAGACGTATGACCGGATCAGCAAAATCATTCCCAATGAAAATATATTTGTTATTACCAATAAAGAGTATGTAGAGATTTCTCATCAGCAGCTGCCGGAAATCCCTCAGGAAAATATTGTGGGTGAACCTTTGCTGAAAAATACGGCTCCCTGTAACCTTTATATGGCCAACAAAATTGCCGAAATCGATCCGAATGCAACAATGATCGTGCTGCCGGCAGATCATTTGATTTTAAAAGAAGAAACCTTTCTTGAAAAAGTAAAGCTGGCATTTGATATTGCTTCTAAAAACGAATATCTTGTTACTTTAGGAATTACGCCGACCCGACCGGATACCGGCTACGGATACATCCAGTTTGTGGACGAGCATGATTCGGAATATTATAAAGTAAAAACCTTTACGGAAAAGCCCATGCTTGAAATTGCCAAAAGCTTTCTTGAAAGCGGCGATTTTCTGTGGAATGCCGGAATTTTTATCTGGAATGTAAAGAGCATTCATCAGGCTTTTGAAACCTATCTTCCGGATATGACCCAGCATTTTATGGCCTGCGAATATAACGCCGGGAATGAACAAAGCTGTATCGAGCTCATTTATCCGAAAGTCCAGAAAATTTCTATCGATAACGGGATTCTGGAAAAAGCAACGAATGTGTATGTGATTCCTGCCGATCTGGGCTGGAGCGATCTGGGAACCTGGACTTCGGTATACGAGAATGCCGATAAAGATGAAAATCTGAATGCTCTGAAAGCCAAGCAGCCGGTCCTTACGTATAATGCAAAAGGAAATGTGATCCGGATGAAAAGCAATAATAAAGCGGTAATTATCGACGGGCTGGAAAATTATATTATTGTAGATACCGATAAAGCATTGCTGATCTGTCCCCGGGATAACGATCAGTTAATAAAAGATTACGTACTTGATCTGAAAAACCTAAAAAAAGGAGACCGGTTCATATAAAATATCCGTAGATTTTCTACGTTCTTATACCATGTTGAAACTTATCACCAAATTTCATGTATTTGTTTTTCTATCTTTAGGAATTCTTGCCTATGCTCAGGAAAAAAAGCAGTTTTCCGGTGTTCCGGAACTTTTGCAGAGAATTGTTCCCAATATGAAGACAGATTCCTGGGTCTTAATTCATAAAAGCTATGGAAGGGATGAGGTTTTAAAAAAGGTAGGAACCGTAAAGGATTATACTTCACCAGCTTCAGGATTTAATATCGGAATAGCAGAAGAAGACGAATTTTATTACATTGCCTATTCCGCGGGCGGAAAAACCGGATACGTTACCGATCTGGACGGATTGAAAAAATTTATCGGAAAAGCGGATGACGTACAGGAAGCGGCAATCCTTGCTGCTACAGACGGATATATTATCGATGAAGAATTCAAAGATATGGCCGGCAATTATTATGAAGATAAATCCAGCTATTACCTGGATCTGGGTAAACTTACATCAACGGAATGTCCTTATCAGAAAAAGCACTATACTTTAACGGTCAGCAAGTCGTCAGGAACTATTACCGGTGTAAAAGACAACGGTGCTTATATAGAGCTTTACAATAAAAAATGTACGAATAACCCGAGGCTTTTAAAAATCGAGAAAAAAGAAGAACCTAAAGATGAGCCTAAAAAGAAACCTTCAAGATCGGCAAAACGCCGCTGATTTTTACGAAACAGCGCGTCTTATTCTGCGTCCCATGTCACCGGAAGATGCCGGATTTATTTTGGATCTGTACAACCGGCCGAAATTTATCCGATTCATAGGAAACCGGAATCTGAAGACGATTGCCGATGCCGAAGACTATATCAGAAACAGGTTTCTTCCACAGTTTGAAAAATTAGGCTACGGAAATTACGTGATGATCACAAAAGAAGGCGATCACAAGATCGGAGGAGTAGGGATTTTTGAGAGAGAAGGGCTGGACGTGGTTGATATTGGTTTTTCTTTACTGGACGAATTTGAAGGGCAGGGCTATGCGTACGAAGCGGCAGCAAAAATAAAATCGGTCGGGATGGATGAATTCGGCTTAACCAAAATTTCTGCCATTACAACAAAAGATAATTTCTCTTCTCAAAAATTGATTGAAAAGTTAGGTTTACAATTCCGGAAATACGTTATGATTCCTGATGATCCTGAAGAATTGATGTATTATGAAACCGACTCATTTTAGCACAAAACAGAATACCTTATCCCGTAAGATATTCTTATTTCCATAAAGCAAAGAAATCCTAAATGGATTTAAAATTAAGAAGATTATCCTTCCAGGATCTGTGCTGCGTGATCTTTGGTTTTCACCTTATCGATCACCTGGGTACAGATTCCCTTTTCGTCAAAAACAAAAGTTGTTCTTACGATTCCCATAAATTCCCTGCCCATAAATTTTTTCATCTGCCAGACCCCGAATTTTTCAATAATGTCACGGTTTTCATCGGCGATGATGTCAAACGGCAATTCAAATTTGGTACTGAAATTTTTCTGGCTTTTCACCGGGTCTGCGCTTACACCCAACAGCTGAAATCCCTGTTGCTGAAGCTCCGAATAATGGTCCCGCAAATTGCAGGCTTCTGCGGTACAGCCGGGCGTGTTGGCTTTCGGATAGAAGAAAATAACCAGTTTCTTCCCGTTAAATTTTTTTGAATCAACGGTCTCACCGTTCTGATTTATTCCTTCGAATTCCGGTAATTTGTCTCCGATTTTCAACATAATGATTTATTTTTGTTCAAATTTAACAGTTACATGACAAAAAAGCAAAGAGCCGAGCTTATTCAGATAGAATTGGAAAAATTATATCCGCAGGTTCCCATTCCGCTGGACCATTCCGATCCTTTTACTTTATTGGTGGCTGTTGCCCTGTCGGCGCAGACCACGGATAAAAAAGTGAATCAGGTGACGCCCGACCTTTTTCAGGTGGCCGGAACACCGCAGCGGATGGCCAGGCTGGAGGTTTTTGAAATTAAGGAACTGATTAAAGAAATCGGGCTCTCCAATCAAAAGGCCAAAAACCTGAAAAGGATGGCCGAGTTGCTCCTGGAAAGGCATCATGGAGTAGTGCCTCAAACTTATGAAGAACTGGAAGCATTGCCGGGCGTTGGACACAAAACCGCCTCCGTCGTCATGAGCCAGGCTTTCGGATTTCCTGCTTTTCCGGTGGATACCCACATCCACCGTCTGATGACCCAGTGGAAACTTACTTCGGGTAAAAACGTTGTGGAAACGGAAAAAGATGCAAAAGCCCTGTGGCCGGCGACGGCCTGGAATAAGCTGCATCTCCAGATTATTTATTACGGCAGGGAATATTCTCCGGCAAGGGGAAAGGGAGACAAAGATTTCATTACCAAAATGCTTTTTGAAAAATAATTACATTCTTTTGAGAAAATCTGAAACAATCTGAAAGGTTGCCTGAAGGGCATAATTATTCTACATCCAGAAGTCTGCGGTGGTAATTGATCTGTCCCAAATGATAGCCCAAATGCCCGAAAAGATGGATCAGGAAATATCCCGTGGTCATCTTATATCCTAAAGATTCCACAGGAAATTCTTTTTCAAGATCCTCTGCGGATAATTTTTCCAGTGAGCGGTTTATCGTTGCAATGGTGCGGTCAATCTGCACGGTCAATTCCGTTCTGGGGATATTTTTCTGTGAAAATTCCAGTTCTCTGTTTCTCACATAATCCGAATTTCCAAGAATGGTTCCGACAAAATGATTCAGGTTGCCAACCAGATGAAGACAAAGGTTCCCTGCGGAGTTTGAAATGTTTTTATCCGTTTTCCAGATTGTTTCTTCGTTCCGATACGCTTCGATTTCTGTTTTTAATTTGGTTAAATCTCTGATGAAGAGGGATTGCAGGCTTTTGGTAATCATTTTTTTATTTAATTATTGTTTTAAAATACCCTTTGGTGTTCTTGGTCATCAATGAATCTATTCGGGTGGTATAATTGATAAAACCATAAATGCTGTCTTTTTTTAGGAAAGATGCCTTATGAAGAATCAGTTTCTGACGAACTGGAGCGGAATTGATGAATTTGGTTTCATTATTCAATGTTTACGGATCAATATCTTTAATCAAAAATCTACCGTTAAAAACTTTTACCAATACCCCGTTTCCAAAATAGCCATTGTTATTATTCAGCCAGATATTGATGGTGTCTCCAATATCTTCAGCCTTACTTTTATAATCGTTAAACTGAAATGGCGGGGTGTCATAAAATCCGTCGGAATAGCTTGATCTCTGTACAATATAAGCAGTCCTTACCTGACTTTCGAGTCTTTCATTATTAAATAATCTTAATTCAGGATATCTTGAAAAAAGTTTTATCGTATCATTTTGAGGAAGATTTTCGTCAACGGCAAATTCCTCATAACAGTCAGTCTTTTTTTCGGATTGACAATTCAGGAGAGACAATATCCAGAATAACATCAATATGGCATAATACTTTTTCACAGTTAAATGGAAACAAAATCCCACAAAATCATTTGATATTTGAGACTGTTATCGATATGTTGACAGAAGAAACTTCCAGCATCCGGCTTCCCTTCTGCCAGCTTTTTAAATCCAGTTTTGTATTACTTCTGCTTCTTGGCCCAAAGCTCCATTTTCCTGTTCAGCACATCCAGAGGAAGGCATCCCTGGCTCAGAACTTCATCATGGAATTTTGCCAAACTGAATGTGCTGCCCAATTCTTTCTGGTACTTTTCCCGGAGTTCACGGATTCTCAATGAGCCGATTTTATAGCCTAGGGCCTGTCCGGGCATGGCCATGTATCGTTCCACTTCAGCAGTGGCTCCGGCTTCATCGTAAGAAATATTGCTGAGAAAATATTGGATGGCCTGCTCCCTGGTCATTCTTCCGGTATGAATGCCGGTATCCACCACCAACCGTACGGCTCTCAGCATCTGATCGCTCAGATAGCCCATTTTCTGGTAAGGATCAGTGTATAGGCCAAATTCCGGGCCCAGCGTCTCACAATAATGCGCCCAGCCCTCACCGTATGCTCCGAACCATCCGAATCTCATGAATTTTGGAAGGCTGGTATTTTCTTGCTGAAGAGAAACCTGGTAATGATGTCCCGGAATGGCTTCGTGCAGAAACAGGGATTCCATACCGGAAGTTACATTGAATCTGGCAGGATCGGGAAGAGGAACATAAAAGATTCCGGGCCTTTTCCCGTCCGGTGTTCCCTGGATGTATTCCGCGCTGGCGCTGGCTTCGCGGAACTTTTCCGTCTGCCTGATCTCAAATCCTGTTTTGGGAGTTACCGAGAACATTGTTTTCAGTTTCGGAGTAATTTTAACTAAAATTCCATTGAAGGCGTCCAGAACCTCTTTTGACGTTTTGTAAGGCATGGCCTTCGGATCGGTCTTCACAAAATTAATAAATTCTTCCAGTGTTCCGGTAAAGCCCACCTGCTGTTTTACCTTTTCCATTTCGGCTCGGAGCAGCGCTACCTGCTGAAGCCCGATTTTATTGATTTCTTCCGGAGATTTTGTGGTTGTCGTCCAGCTTTTTGCATAATACCGGTAAATTTCCTTTCCATTGGGCAGGCTGTTGTAACCATCTGTATCCCGTGCCTTTGGCAGGTATTCTTTTTCCAGGAAATCACCCATTTGGCTATAGGCGGGAATAATCTTTTGGGTAACGGCATCTTTATAAAGCGTTGTAAGCCGGTCTTTCTGCTCCTTGGTGAAATCTTTGGGGAATTTTCTGACCGGTCCGAAAAAAATATTTTTATCCGGGTCCGTCGTTATAATCTCTTCTGCTCTCATCTGCGGGATCATTTTTACCACCAGCTTTTTAGGAAGAACCATCTTGTTATTAATGCCTTCCCGGAAATTTTCGGTGGCGGCATTCATCCATTCGGGGAATTTCTCCATCCTTTTCAGCCAGTCGGTGTAATCTTTTTCTGTTTTAAAAGGCTGGCTCCCTTCTCCGCTTCCGTACAGCGGGAAATTCAGCGGAAGTCCGCCGAACTGGGTAAAGGGAATGTATTCCGGATGGTAATTGTAAGCCTGGATTTTATCTTCCAGGGTGAAGTTGAGCACATCAAATACTACCTTTTTTTCATCGGATAGGTTTTTATAGTCTACATTTTCAAGCTGTTTCTGCACCGAAGTGTAAAAAGCCACTTCTCCGGAAATAAAATCTTTGTCGATATTGATGGGCAATTGGTCGTTGTACCTCAGGTCTCCCTGGGAAGTCGCTTCCAACGGATATAGTTTCAGATACTGTTCATAGTAATTGGAGGCAATGGAATCCAAATTGGACGGCGTCACTTTCGTTAATGGAGAGTCGGACTTTTTGCAGGAAGCCAGACCGGCAATCAGGCTGAGTCCTACGATCCCTTTTGCTAAGATATGTTTCATTTTTTCAGAATTCTTTATCAAACAAATGTAAATATTTAAAACAGAAACTCGGAAAGATTATGTAAATTCATCCGTTTAGGTGATGCTGCGGTATCCGGTGGTGATCTTATCTCCTATAAATTTCATTATTTTCCTGTGTTTCATCACGGAAACGGGCATTTTGAACAGGGGTTTATTTAATTATTACTGATTTTCCTAAAAATACTTTCAAAAAATTTTTCACATTCAATCTATTTTTTATCTTTGTTGAAAACGTTTAACAATCATAGTATTACAGCTCTTTTTTTTAAGAAATAATGAAAGGGATTTTAAAAATTTACCATCCGGAGGAAACGCTAAAGTACAATATCAGAAACACTTATTGCAAAGCGGTTTACAGCAACCAGCAACATCTCCTAGAGGTTGAGATTATCACGGATGACGGGTTGGATCATGTAGAAGATGATTCTTTACAGTATAACTTTCCGCAGCTTTCTCTTGAAGTTTTCGATTTCCCTATTGATTCTGCTGAGATTGAAGGGAAAACCATTACCATCAACGATTCGGATGAAGATACGTATACGGAGGTGGATCTTTTTGACGACGAAGACGCTTTCATTTATGATAATGAGCTTCAGTTTGAGAAAAATGAAGAAGGCGAGCTTCAGGTAATCTGGAAGGGGACCATTGATGATTTTTACACAGGTTCGGAAACCCCGATTCCTTTCAGGCTGAAATGCGAATTCAAACAGGAAGAAATTGAGATAGACGAAGATTAGTCTTCTTTTATCTTACCTTTATAGCAGATTTCTTTTCAAATGTATTTTTGGAAAGAAATCTGCTGTTTTATGGAATAGTGGAATTTAAGTTATTTTTTAAGCAATTTTTAAGAGTACAATTCATAATATTCCATTATTTTTGTCGTTACAACTTTTATAAAAATACACATTAATGCTGTTAACGGAACTTACTCAGATGTTATTTGCCCAGGTTGCTGCTCCCGCAGTGGCGGCAGACGATTTAGAATTCTCATTTTGGAAAATCATGTTCCACGGAGGCGCTTTCGCTAAGATCGTGATGGTAACCGTGCTGTTGCTGGGTGTATTTTCCGTATACCTTTTCTTTGAGCGCTTTTTCTTTATTAAAAGGGTAACGTCTAAAACGGATTCCAATTTTATGGATAACATTGAAGACTTTATCCGCGAAGGGAAAATGGAAGCAGCCCTGGATTACTGCAAAAGACAGAATTCTCCGGAAGGCAGGATTCTCGAAAAAGGAATCTCACGGTTGGGGCGACCTGTTTCCGATATCGTAAGTGCCATGGAATCCCAGGCCCAGGTAGAAGTCGCCAACATGGAGAAAAACCTGAACCTTCTCGCTGTGGTTCCGAGTATCGCGCCGATGTTAGGACTTTTGGGAACGGTAATCGGGATGATTATTGCTTTCTTTAATTTATCGCATGCCAGCGGATCGTTCTCTCCGAAAACTTTGTCTGAAGGGATTTATACGGCATTGGGGCAGACGGCGGTAGGTCTTGCAGTAGCAATCCCGGCCAACTTCTTCTACAATATTTTATTAACGCGGATTGACAAATTTGTACTGAAGGCACAGAATATGTCCGGCGAATTTTTAGACCTCATCAACAAACCTTTATAGTTTTTAATTTAAAGGTTCCATCTGACTAAAAAAATAAAAGATGAAAATTCAGAGAAGAAATAAAGCAAATCCGGAATTCAGTCTGGCGGCGATGACGGACGTTATCCTGCTGATGCTGATCTTCTTTATGGTAACTTCTTCGGCGGCCAACCAAAGCGCCATCGATGTAAAATTACCTAAAGCAGATACCGCAGCCGATAACATCCCGAATCCTCTGGTGGTAAGCGTAAAGCCGGACGGATCGTATTATGTGGACGACGTTCCCGTAAACAGAGGCGAGCTGGAGCAGACGGTTGTGAATAAATTAGCCAACCAGACCAACAAGTCTTTCACGATACGCGCAGATGAAAATACATTGCACAAAGATGTTGTTTTCGTTATGGAAATTGCGGAGAAAAACAAATTGAATATCGCGATTGCAACCGTTAAAGATAAATAACACTTCCGGAAACCCCGGGAAAACAGACAATGAAAAGCTATACGATAAACAAAGATGAGCAAAACAAAGACCGGATAAAGAGCGCAGTGCTTTCTATCCTCATCTGGTCTGCCATTCTTTTGTTTGTTTTTTTATATAAATTAAAACCCGAACTGGATGAGCAGCCGGAAGTGGTAACCACGATGCTGGTCAACTTTGGGGACAACCGGAACGGAAACGGGGTAGAGGAACCCGCCGGTCAGCCGGGAAGCCTTGCTGCCGCTACAGAAGAAGTAAGCACGGAGCCCACCGAAACGGCGGTTCCGGAGACCAAAACGGTGGTGCAGCCTGAGCCACAGCCCGAAACCAAAAAGTCTGACGCCAAGGACAAGATCATTACCGGAAACAATGCCAAGGTTTCGGTGCCGAAAAAAGAAGAGTCTAAAGCAGATAATAAAAAAGCAGCAACCAGCACATCGGCTACGAAAAATACGAAAAAATCCGGATCAACCACCGCGAATGCCAAGACGGGAAACGGTGATGGCAAAGGAAATGCAGCCATCGGAAACCTCATCCGGGGGCGTGGGACCAGAGCCGGCAGCCAGGGCGACGGAGAAGGAATCGGCAATGCAGGGGATCCTTTGGGTGGTGACGGGAACGGAGACAGCAAAGTGGGGATCGACAGAAGGTTGGTAGGATTTATACCTGGCACGATGGGTAGAGGAGGCGCACAGCCGCCCAACAGCTGTACTGCCAGCGGCACCATTACCATTGCCTACACAGTGGATAAAGCCGGGAATGTGGTTTCCGCAAGAAGATCAGGAGGAACAGCGGATCCCTGCATCACTTCCAATGCCGTTTCATGGGTAAAGAAATACGTAAAAGCTGAGAAAGCCAGTGTTTCGTCTACCGGAACCTATAAAATTACTTTCTAAAAATACAAAAGCACTTTATTCAAGTGCTTTCTTTATTTCTGAGATTCTGTTGATGATAGGAAGGGCAAAAATTCCGCTGCTCTGAAGATAGAGCTCATAAAAGGTCTTTGCTTTGTCCAGGAAGTCGTTATTCGCTTCTGTCTTTCCTTTAAAATAGAAAAGATTTCCCAGCATCTCATAATAATCCTTGCGATCCCGTTCCTGCCTCTCATTTACAATTCCGATAATCTCTTCTTTAGATTTTGATGAAAGCGTATGGAAATCAAACTTAAAAATATCCCGCATTAAAGAGTCGAAA
>JAKOOG010000297.1 GCA_022701545.1 Weeksellaceae bacterium
TTAAAATCGCGTTTGCTTCGGCGTGCAGCACATACCAGTGGGTCCTTCCTTCACTGTCCTCACAGCAGTTTTCAAATCCTGAAGGAGTACCATTATAACCATCTGAAATAATCATCCTATCTTTTACAATAAGAGCTCCTACCTGCTTTCGTTTACAGTAGGAAAGTTTTGCCCATTCCTGGGCCATTTTTAGATAAGCTTTATCAAACTTATTCATACAGCAGCATTGTTGGTTTTCGAAATAATTTGTATTAAGGGTAAAAGCTAGAAGCCTGGTTTTCTTTTTTCAAGAAATGCAGAAACTCCTTCTTTTTTATCGTCCATTTCAAAAAGCTCTCCGAAATATTTAATTTCGGTTTCAAAGCCTTTATCCATATCCGAAAGATTGACAGCATGAATTGCTTTTGAAATTGCCATGGGTGAATTGCGGGCAATGGTCTGGGCTAATTCTTTTGTTTTCGTTAATAGTTCTTCAATAGGATACACTTCATTTACCAGTCCGGTTTCCTTTGCTCTTACGGCAGAAACCATCTTGGCGGAGAAGATCATTTCATTGGCAATACCTTTTCCTACAAGTCTCGGTAAGCGCTGGGTTCCTCCGTAACCCGGGATAAGTCCCAGCGTAACTTCAGGGAGCCCGAGCTTAGCGTTTTCCGATGCATATCTGATGTGGCATGCCATGGCAAGCTCAAGACCTCCGCCCAAAGCAAAACCGTTTACGGCTGCTATGACGGGCTTGGTCATATTTTCGATTTTATTGAATAAAGTTTGATGTCCGTTCCGGGCCAGTTCTTCAGCCTGTTGCTGCCCGAAATCGCAGAACTCTTTGATATCTGCGCCGGCGACAAAAGATTTTTCGCCGCTTCCGGTAAGAATGATCACCCTGCAGGAAGTATCGGAATCCAATTCGTCCAGGGCCGAGCTGAGTTCACTGATTGTTTTGGCATTCAGTGCATTCAAGCTTTCAGGTCTGTTTATTGTGATGATAGAAATTCTATCTTCTTTTTGTAATAATATATTTTCGTAACTCATATTCCACTAATAAAATATTATTCAGCGCAAATTATGAAATTTTTTACAAAAAAAAGGAAAAAATGTTGATCTTTTTTCCTTTTGATTGAAATTATATTTCGAACTCCTTATTTTGTGTGGCTCATCATATTGGCATCAATAATAACATTGAGCTGGGTTGCCACTTTCATGCCAAGCTCAATATTGGCTCTGAAAAAATGGCAAAGCTGGCGGTTGATGATTTCGTCTTTTTTCGGTCCGGTAATCTGTTTCATGCTTGCAACAATATTGTTTACAAGATTATGCCGTTCTTCAGGACTCATGGCTTTTGAATACAGCAGTCCAGGCTGCGTATAATGGTCGTCATCACTTTCGTTCCTGTTATAGCTTGCGACATGGGCACTGTCCAGTTCATATTCGTAGCTTTTGTAAGCATAGTCCGGTTTAAGGTCGTCAAAACTGTTCGGATGGTAATTCGGTTTATCCTGGTAGTGGCTGGAATCTGCCATAAAGCCGTCTCTCTGGTAATTGTTGACCGCAAAAGGGCAACGGTTTACTTCCAGCTGATGGGCATTCACACCCACTCTGTACCGGTGGGCATCCGGGTAGGAAAACAGCCTGCTCTGAAGCATTTTGTCTGGGGAAAAGCTGATTCCGTTCACGAGATGGCTTGGTGAGAAAACCGATTGTTCCACATGGGCGAAATAATTAACGGGGATTTCGTTCAGCTCCATTTCTCCTACTTCGATCATCGGGAAATCATCATGAAACCATACCTTGGTGATATCGAAAGGATTCCATCGGAAATCTCTGGCCTGCTCTTCCGTCATGACCTGGATGTACATGGTCCATTTCGGGAAATTACCTTCTTCGATGGCATTGCAAAGATCCTCCTGCGCAAAATCCGGATTTTCACCCGCCATTTTTACGGCTTCTTCATTGGTGAAATTTTTAATGCCCTGTTTGGTTACGAAATGAAATTTTACCCAGATCCTTTCATTCTTATCATTGATCATGGAATAAGTATGCGATCCGAAACCATGCATGTGCCTGTAGCCGTAAGGCGTTCCCCGGTCGGACATCAGAATCAGTACCTGATGAAGAGATTCGGGGTTCAGGCTCCAGAAATCCCACATCATCGTAGCGCTTTTCAGGTTGGTTTTCGGAACTCTCTTCTGCGTATGGATGAAATCAGGGAATTTTTTGCCGTCTTTAATAAAGAAGACAGGCGTATTGTTCCCTACAAGATCCCAGTTTCCGTCTTCGGTATAAAATTTCAGTGCAAAACCTCTCGGATCCCTTGCTGTATCGGCGCTTCCTTTTTCTCCGCCTACGGTAGAGAACCGTGCAAACATCCTGCATGAATTTCCGACTTTTGAAAATAGTTTTGCTTTAGTGTATCGTGTAATGTCATGAGTAACTGTAAATGTTCCGTAAGCACCCGTCCCTTTGGCATGAACGATTCTTTCCGGAATCCTCTCCCGTACAAAATGAGCCAGATTTTCCTGCAAGATAAAATCCTGCATCAGCACCGGGCCTCTCGGGCCTACCGTCTGCGAATCCTGATGCTCATAATAAGGGGAGCCATTGCTTAAGGTTAATTTTTTAGAATCCATAATCGTTGCAATTTGTATAAAATATTTTCGGAGTAGTATTTGATCATGTAAAGGTAGCAATAATCAAAATTACTTGAATTTTTAATTGTCAATAGCAAAAACATTTTATCTTTGTAATAGATAATATTAATCAGATGAACATTCAGCAACTGGAGTATCTTATCGCAGTGGATAAGTACAAGCATTTTGGGAAAGCAGCGCAGGCCTGCTTCATTACCCAGCCTACGTTAAGCGCCATGATACAGAAATTCGAGGATGAGCTGGATGTAAAGGTTTTCGACCGTACGACGCATCCGATCCGGACGACGGATGTGGGACTGCAGATCATTGATCAGGCCAAAGTAATTATAGAATCTGTCAATGAACTAAAGAACAAAGCCAATCTTCTGAACAATATTCTGGGCGGAACCATCAACATTGGGATTATTCCTACGGTTTCTTCCTTTATTCTTCCGACCGAGATCTTTAAATTCCTGAAGGACAATCCGAAAATTCAGATGAATGTAAAGGAAATGACGACTGATAATATTATCAAATCATTAAAAGCAGGAGAGCTGGATGCCGGAATTATTTCAACACCTTATGATGCAGCGGATGAGTTTTACCAGGATTTCCTTTTTAATGAAGAACTGATGCTTTACAGCTCCGAAACGGAAAACAATAAGAAAAACGCTTATGTGGTTCCTGAAGAACTGAATGTTGAAAAAGTATGGCTCCTTGAAGAAGGAAACTGCCTGAGAAACCAGTTTGAAAACATCTGCCACCTGAAAGAGAATACCTTGAAACCCAAAAACCTGGATTTCCTGGCTTCTAATATTCAGACTTTGGTGCATATGGTGGACAAGGTAGGCGGAATCAGCATTTTGCCGGAACTTGCCCTGAACCAGCTTTCCGAACAGCAGAAAAAGAATGTTTACCGGTTCAAGAAGCCTTTTCCGTACCGGGAAATCAGCATTATTTATTATAAACCAACCTTTAAGCAGAAAATTATTGACGAATTATCGCATTCGATCCGTACTTCTTTGGAGAAAAAACTGAATTACAACGAAAGCCCGAAAGAATTCGTAAGCATAAAACCACAATAGTTTTTTATTGCAAATAATCGTTAAACCGTTAATTTCAAGAAAATTATAATTAGTAGGCAAAAATTTTGAGTATTAAAAAATAGTACTTAAATTTGCCAACGTTTACGGACGAGGAAAAATTTGACCTGATTGCAACCTCTATAAAAAAATGCTAAAACAGTATTCTTTTTTAGGCCTTTAGACAATTATTCTTATTTTCCTCGTAATTTTAATCTCAAACAAACAGAATAACATGTCTTATTTATTTACATCTGAATCCGTTTCAGAAGGACATCCGGACAAAATCGCCGATCAGATATCCGATGCATTAATCGATCACTTTTTAGCATACGATAAATCTTCAAAAGTAGCTTGTGAAACGCTTGTAACGACAGGACAGGTCGTTCTGGCCGGAGAAGTAAAGTCCGATGCCTATCTTGATGTGCAGACGATTGCAAGAGAAGTAATCAACGGAATTGGTTATACCAAAGGGGAATATATGTTCAACGGGGATTCCTGCGGGGTTATTTCTGCGATTCACGAACAGTCTCCGGATATCAACCAGGGTGTGGACAGAGCTGTTTCTGATGAATCTTTTGAAGCAAAAGCCAACGCTCAGGGAGCCGGTGACCAGGGAATGATGTTCGGATATGCTACCAACGAAACGGCCAATTACATGCCTTTGGCGCTGGATCTGGCCCATACCATTCTTAAAGAACTTTCAGCCATCCGAAGAGAAGATACGGAGATCAGATACCTTCGTCCCGATGCAAAAAGCCAGGTGACGATCGAATATTCTGATGATCATAAACCGATCCGGATCGATTCTATCGTGGTTTCTACCCAGCACGATGATTTCGCGGCAGAAGAAGAAATGCTGAACAAGATCAGAGAAGACATCAAAAATATCCTGATCCCGAGAGTCGTGGCTTTGCAGTCTGATGAAATCAAAGCTTTATTCAACGACCAGATCAAATATCACATTAATCCTACAGGGAAATTTGTTATCGGAGGTCCTCACGGAGATACCGGTCTTACGGGAAGAAAAATCATCGTGGATACGTACGGTGGGAAAGGAGCTCACGGAGGCGGTGCTTTTTCCGGAAAAGACCCTTCAAAAGTAGACCGAAGCGCAGCTTATGCGACAAGGCATATTGCTAAAAACCTTGTAGCGGCAGGCGTTGCTGATGAAGTTCTGGTACAGGTTTCTTACGCGATCGGCGTGGCAGAGCCTTGCGGATTGTACATCAATACCTACGGAACCGCAAAAGTGGATCTTAATGACGGGGAAATCGCGAAGAAAGTTTCTACGGTTTTCGATTTAAGACCTTATGCGATCGAGCAGAACCTCAAGCTGAGAAATCCGATCTATCAGGATACCGCTTCTTACGGACACATGGGAAGAGAAAGCTATACCGCAAGCAAAACCTTCAACAAAGGGCATAAAAATGAGCTTACCCTGGAAAACCTTGAGTTTTTTACCTGGGAAAAATTAGACAAAGTAGATGAAATTAAAGCCGCTTTCGGAATTTAATTTTTAAACCTGATATAATAAATGACTGCTTTATCTTTTGATAAGGCAGTTTTCTTTATTTTTACATATAATAATAAATTAAAGATGATGAACGCCAGATCTGCCATTGCGGTCCTATCCGTATTTTTCCTGAGTACTTTTGCCAAAGCACAGCTCACCGTGCACAAAATGATCAGTGTAGGGTATACTTATCAGAACCAAAGCTTCGGTGAAGTAGGAGGGAAACTGCTTTTCTTAAAAAATGATGATGTGATTTACCGTCTGGGTGCCTCTGCATTGATGGGTTCTGCGCATTCTCAATTCGCGATCATGCCGAAAGTTTCGGCAGATGTATTATTGAACTTTGAAAAAAATGTTGATTTTTACCACTCCTATTATTTCCTGGTTGGGGCAGAAGGAACAAATAAATATATTGCACCCAAGGTTGGCGTTACGCTTTTCGGGATCCTGGACCTTACCGGAGGATATGCATTTCCGATAGGAAACAGTGGAATAAACGGTAAAGAACTGAAAGGTGTGAATGTTAACTTTACACTAAATATCCCTACTGTATTCATTCACGATATGTTTAAGTGATTTTTTTTAAATTTTTCTTGTAAAAAGTTAATAAATAGTTAACAGTTATTAAAAATTTATTATATTTACACATAGAAAAATTGTATCCGCCTATTGATTATACTTTACTCTGAAGAATTGTTTTGTATTTACCGCTGAAGCCAGATGAAATATCTGGAAAAATTATCTTCAGCAAGTATATTTATTGAGAAGAAGTTATGAAATCAAAATCGGATAGTTTACTAATTTCCCTTTACCAGAAAGGAGACGAAGCGGCGCTGTCTACCCTTATTCACCGCCATCAGAGAGAACTGTTTACATTCATTTTTTACAAAATTAATGATGAAGATTTGGCAAACGATGTGTTTCAGGATACGTTCATGAAAATTATCGTCATGCTGAAAGAAGGACGCTACAACGAGGAAGGTAAATTCATTCTTTGGGCCAAACGAATTGCCCATAATCTTATTATCGACCATTTCAGGGCAAAAGCCAAAAATATCAAGGTTTCCGAAACGACTTTCGAAACCGATGAATATTCTATTTTTGACCTGCTGAAAGAGCCTTCCGAAAATATTGAGGACCAGCTGGTAACCAACCAGATTCAGGAAGACCTGCTTAGGATGCTCCAGTTTCTGCCACAGAATCAGCAGGAAGTCATTAAACTGAGATTTTTTGACGGGTTGAGCTTTAAAGAAATTGCAGACCATACGGACATGAGCATCAATACCACATTGGGAAGAGTACGGTATGCTTTGATCAACCTGAGAAAAATCATGGAAGAAAATCATATTGTCTTGACACGATAGATAATAATTTCGGAATATTCCCGTTTTAAGGAAAAACATTTAGTCGCCTATGAGAAAAAATGATTCCTTAAAAGTGAAAGCTTTGAAACCTAAGAAACAAACCATTGAGTTTTTGCTCAGCTTTTCAAAGAGTGTCGAGGTCGTGAAGACCCCGGGCAAGAATTATCCGATTTCCAAAAATTAAAATTATTAATTTTGTGCTGTATGAAAATTCAGCACATTTTTTTTGACCTCGACAATACGCTCTGGGACCACCGCCGCAATGCTTACCTTACCATTAAAGAACTCTTTGAAAAAGAAGAAATCGGTCTGAAATACAGCATTGATTTTAATGAATTCCATTCGGCTTATCACGAAATCAATGAGAAGCTGTGGGAAGATATCCGGGATGGGATCATCGATAAGGAATATCTGAGAAAGCACCGTTTTTATGATACCTTCAGGCGCTTTGAGGTAGATGATGAAACCCTTTCGATGTATTTCGAGGAACATTTCCTGGATAAGATCCTCAACCATAACGAACTGGTAGAAGGAGCAGAATATATCCTGGAATATCTTAAAGCCAAGCATTACACATTACATATTATTTCCAACGGTTTTAAAGAAGTAACGGAGCGGAAGTGTATTTTATCCGGAATCGATAAATATTTCCAAACCATTACCAGCGCTGATACCGTAGGCGTAAGAAAACCGCGACCGGAAATTTTTGAATATTCCTTACACCTGGCCGGAGCACAGAAAGAAAACAGCATGCTCATCGGCGACGACTGGATTGCGGATGTCACCGGTGCCCAACGTTTCGGGATAGACGTCATTTTCTTTGATGTCCTGAATGAAAATAAAGAGGAAGAGGGATTAAAAGTGATTACGCATCTTTTGCAGATTAAAGAGTATTTATAAAAAATTCGGCAGCCTCACAATAATGAGACTGCCGAAATTATAGATTATTAAATGAACCTTAAAGCCCCAGGCTTCCTCTTACTCTCTTCATCGTTTCCGTAGCAATTACCCTTGTTTTTGCGGCTCCTTCCTGAAGCTTAGCTTCCAGTTCGTCCAGATTGTTCATGTAATACGAGAAAAGTTCTCTTTCTTTCTCAAACCGTACCAGGATCAGGTCCAACAGTTCTTTTTTCGCATGGCCGTACCCGAAGTTTCCGGCTACATATTTTGCTCTTAATGCTTCAGTCTGCTCAGGCGTTGCCACCAGTTGATAAATAGCAAATACTTTATCGGTTTCAGGATCTTTCGGCTCTTCCAGGGATTTGGAGTCGGTCTCGATGCTCATCACCTGTTTTTTAAGCTCTTTCTCCGGCAGGAAGATGTTGATGATGTTTCCTCTGGATTTGGACATTTTATGGCCGTCTATACCGGGAACATATTTGGTGTTTTCCTGAAGCTCGGATTGAGGCAGCACAAAAACTTCCCCCATCTGGTTATTGAAACGTGAAGCCACGTCACGCGCAATTTCCAGGTGCTGTAGCTGGTCTTTTCCTACAGGAACGATTTCCGCGTCATACAGAAGAATATCGGCAGCCATCAGGATCGGGTAGGTAAACAGGCCCGCGTTCACATCCTGCAGACGGTCTGCTTTATCTTTAAAAGAATGGGCTAACGTCAGTCGCTGATACGGAAAAAAACATGATAAATGCCAAGAAAGTTCACAGGTTTCAGGGATGTCGCTCTGTCTGTAAAAATACGTTTTTTCGGTATCCAGCCCACAAGCAAGCCAAGCCGCAGCAATCTCGTAGGTATTCTGTTTCAGTTCTTTCGCGTCTTTAATCTGGGTAAGCGAGTGAAGATTCGCGATAAATAAAAAGGATTCGTTTCCTTCCTGCTTGGAGAGTTCAATTGCAGGAATAATAGCACCCAGTAAGTTCCCGAGGTGCGGGGTTCCGGTGGCTTGAATGCCGGTAAGAATTCTTGACATTGTTTAAAATTTATATTTAAAATTAATGAATTGCAAATTTA
>JAKOOG010000327.1 GCA_022701545.1 Weeksellaceae bacterium
AGGAAGAAGGCGTTCCTATCCATAAAGTCATCGGAATCGGAGGTGTTGCCAGAAAATCACCGTTTATCATGCAGACTTTGGCCAATGTGCTGGATATGCCGATCATCGTTGCGGCTTCAGACCAGGCACCGGCACTGGGCGCTGCCATCTACGCCGCCGTGGCCGCAGGTGTTTATCCGGATGTTCAGGAGGCCAGCCGGAATATGGGTTCCGATTTCGAAGCGGAATACCATCCGCAGCCGGAGCAGGTGCCGCAGTATGCCCGACTGATGCAGCAGTACCAGCAGCTGGCTGACTTTACGGAAAGCAGTGTTAAGGTCAAAACCTTAACAGCGCTAAATGCCCAAAAACAAACAACATGAAAAAATATAAAGAACTTCAACAGGAATGCTATGAAGCCAATATGCAGCTCGATGCCTTGAAGCTTGTGGTCTATACCTTTGGCAACGTAAGTGCGGTAGATCGCAACGAAGGCATTTTTGCCATCAAGCCGAGCGGCGTTCCGTATTCGGACCTGAAGCCGAAAGACATGGTCATCCTGGATTTTGATGCCAACGTCATTGAAGGCAAGCTGAGGCCGTCATCCGATACCAAAACCCATGCGTACCTTTATAAAAACTGGGAAAACATCGGCGGCATTTCCCATACCCACGCCATTTATTCCGTGGCCTGGGCACAGGCGCAGATGGATATCCCGATTTTCGGGACGACCCATGCGGACCACCTGACATCCGACATTCCGTGTGCGCCTCCGATGCACGACAGCCTGATCGAAGGCAACTACGAATACAACACCGGCATCCAGATCCTCGATTGTTTCAGGGAGAAAAACCTTTCGCCGCAGGAGGTTGAAATGGTGCTGATCGGCAACCACGGCCCGTTCACCTGGGGGAAAAATGCAGAAAAAGCGGTGTACAACAGCAAAGTGCTGGAAACCATCGCGGAAATGGCGTACCTCACGCGGCAGATCAACCCGAATGCACTTCGATTAAAAGATTCTCTAATTAAAAAGCATTACGAAAGAAAGCACGGCAAGGATGCTTATTACGGACAGTAACAGGAGGCTGGCTGTTGGCTTTTAGCTTCTGGCTGCTTTAAAATATAAACCTCATAGGCTTTAAAAACCTATGAGGTTTGACGAAAAACGAATCCAAAAGGTTCAACATAAAATAATCATATAAACCTAACCGGTTTTTAAAACCCGTTAAGTTTCATAAGAAACAGCATTAAAAATCATCATTTATAAACTATGTTAACACCTCTCAATACCAAAGAAATCTGGTTCATCACCGGAAGCCAGCATTTATACGGACCTGAAACCTTAGCGCAGGTTACCGAACATTCAGCGAAAATCGTGGAAGCATTCAATGCTTCGTCACAGATTCCTGTAAAAGTAGTTTTAAAGCCTACCGTAAAAACAACGGAAGAAATTTTCGAAACCCTGGTAGCCGCCAACCATACCGCCGACTGTATCGGCGTCGTGACCTGGATGCATACCTTTTCACCGGCTAAAATGTGGATCCGGGGACTGACGGCTTTACAGAAACCTCTGCTTCACCTTCACACCCAATTCAACCAGGATATTCCTTGGTCGACGATGGATATGGATTTCATGAATCTGAACCAGGCCGCACATGGCGACCGTGAATTCGGATTTATGGTGAGCCGCCTCCGCAAAAACAGAAAAGTGGTGGTGGGACACTGGACAGAGGAGAGAGTACAGAAACAGATCGGCGACTGGAGCCGCGTAGCTGCCGGCTGGGACGACTGGCAGGGCGCTAAGTTTGCCCGTTTCGGAGACAACATGCGGTATGTGGCGGTAACTGACGGGGATAAAGTAGAAGCGGAAACCAAATTCGGATTCTCTGTAAATACCTGGGGAATCGGAGATCTGGTAAGCGTGATCAACGGTATCAGAGAGGGCGAAGTGAAAACTCTCATGGAAGAATATGAAGCATCGTACCGGATGGCAGAATCCCTGCTTTCAGGTGGAGCCAACCGGAAATCCCTGGAAACGGCTGCACGGATCGAGCTCGGGCTTGAAAAATTCCTGAAAGACGGAAATTTCAAAGGATTTTCGGATACTTTCGAAGACCTTCACGGGATGGAGCAGCTTCCCGGAATCGCCGTACAGCGACTGATGGAAAAAGGATATGGATTTGCCGGCGAAGGCGACTGGAAAACGGCAGCTTTGGTGAGAGCCATGAAAACCATGGGGCAGGGACTGGAAGGCGGAAACGCATTCATGGAAGATTATACCTATCATTTAAATCCTTCAAATCCATCCATTTTAGGTTCTCACATGCTGGAAGTGGATCCGGTATTGGCAGCCGATAAGCCTTCCTGCGAAATTCACCCACTGGGTATCGGAGGAAAGGCAGATCCGGTAAGGCTTGTTTTCAATTCCAGAGGCAATACGGATTCTTTGGTGGCCGCACTGATGGATTTCGGAAACCATTTCAGACTATTGATCAACAAGACCAAATCTCTGGATATTACAGAGGAGCTTCCGAAACTTCCGGTAGCAAGGGTACTCTGGAAACCGCTTCCTGATTTGTACACCGCTGCTGAAGCGTGGATCCTGGCCGGCGGTGCGCACCATACCTGCTACAGTGAAAACCTGACGGTAGATCAGCTGGAAGTTTTCGCGGAAATGGCAGGAATCGAATCACTGGTGATTGATGAAGACACGAAAATCCGTGATTTTAAAAATACCCTTCGCTGGAATGAAATCTATTACCGTTAATTCTTCAACAAATATCGTTTATTATGAAAAAAATAGGAGGCAGTGTATTTATTTTATTGGCAGTTTTATGTATTTTCGGCTGCAATAAAAAGAAAAACAACAATAAAACGAACTTAGATACCATGGAAAATGTACAGGTTTCAGATTACGGAGTCACCGCAAAAGGAGATTCCATCAAAAAATATACGTTGATCAACAAGAACGGCATGAAGGTAGAGATCATCAACTATGGTGGGATCATCACTTCCCTTACGGCGCCCGATAAAGACGGAAAATACCAGGATGTGGTGTTGGGATTTACGAAGCCTGAAGATTACTTCAACGGGAATCCATATTATTTCGGTGCACTGATCGGGAGATACGGAAACCGGATTGCCAATGCCAGCTTCACCCTGGAAGGCAAAACGTATGATATCGACAAGAACGACGGCCCGAACAGCCTTCACGGAGGAAAAGAAGGTTTTCATACTAAAATCTGGACGGTGGAGCCTGTAAAAGATGCCAAACTTCCGACGTTGAAACTGACCTATGTAAGTGCTGATGGTGAAGAAGGGTATCCTGGAAAATTAACAACAACAGTTCTTTATACCCTTACCGACGATAATGCGCTGGAAATTTCTTACGAAGCGGAAACCGATAAAGCAACGGTCGTAAACCTTACGCAGCATTCTTACTTCAACCTTTCCGGAAACTTTTCCAATCTGATTACCGATCACGAACTGCAGATCAATGCCGATAAATTCTTACCGGTGAACAGCACGCTTATTCCGGTAGGTGAGCAGAAAGAAGTTAAAGGGACACCGTTTGATTTCACAGCTGCGAAAGCCATCGGTAAAGACATCAATGCGCAGGACGAACAGCTGAAGCTGGGAGGCGGTTACGACCACAACTGGATCCTGAACGGAAACGGAATGAGAACCATTGCGACCGTCTACCATCCGGCAAGCGGACGGGTCATGGAAGTGATGACCGATCAGCCGGGTGTTCAGTTCTATTCCGGAAACTTCCTGGACGGTAAATTCGATACCAAAACCGGCGGAAAATACGAAAAAAGAAGCGGATTCTGCCTGGAAACCCAGCACTACCCGGATTCTCCGAACCAGCCGGCCTTTCCGACAACCGAATTGAAGCCGGGACAGAAATATCAAACCAAAACCACGTATAAATTCTCAGTTAAAAAATAAAATATGGGACAACTAGCAACCATTGATATCATCATATTCCTCATTTATTTTGTGGTGGTAGCCGGATACGGACTCTGGATTTACAAAAAGAAAAAATCCGAGTCTACCGGAAGTAAAGATTATTTCCTTGCCGAAGGATCACTGACGTGGTGGGCCATCGGCGCCAGCCTTATCGCCTCCAACATTTCGGCGGAACAGTTTATCGGGATGAGTGGCGAAGGTTTCTTCGTGGGAGTGGCGGTTGCCGCCTACGAGTGGATTGCCGCAGTAGCGTTAATCATCATCGCCGTCTGGTTTATCCCGATCTACCTGAAAAACAAGATCTACACCATGCCGCAGTTCCTGGAAACCCGCTACAACAAATCGGTTTCCCTGATCATGGCGGTGTTCTGGCTGTTCTTGTATGTGATTGTAAACCTGACCTCCATTCTGTATCTCGGCGCATTGGCTATTGATACTTTATTGGGTGGCGAGCACCTTCACATGATCATGATTGTCCTTCTGCTGATGGCATTGCTGATCGGTCTGGGAGGAATGAAAGTAATCGGATATACCGACGTCATCCAGGTGGCAGTACTCATCATCGGTGGTTTTGCTACCGTATACATGGCATTGCAGATCGTTGACCAGAGGATCAACGGGGTAGCGGTAGGAAATGCGTTCGCCGGATTTAATACCCTAATGAACGAAGCCCCGGGTCACTTCAAGCTGATGCTCGATAAACCGACGACAACGACCACTACTTTAGGAATGCCTCAGAACCTGGAAGTCCAGAAATATGTTGTATTACCAGGACTGGCGATGTATTTTGCCGGGCAGTGGATTGTTAACCTGAACTATTGGGGCTGTAACCAGTACATTACCCAGCGTGCCTTGGGAGCAGACCTGAAAACGGCCAGAACCGGGATCCTGTTTGCCGGATTCCTGAAACTCTTCATGCCGATCATCGTAATGCTTCCCGGGATTGCAGCTTACGTATTGTATACCAAAGGTCAGCTTCCCGGATTTAACGGCGTAAAAGACGGTGCCTATTCTGCCATCCTTACCTTCCTGCCTTCAGGATTGAAAGGTCTGGCCGTAGCAGCATTAACGGCGGCGATTGTGGCTTCCCTGGCCGGAAAAGTGAACAGCATCTCTACGATTTTCACCCTGGATATTTATAAAAAATACCTGAAAGCGGATGCTACCGAAATCCAGATGGTAAGAACCGGAAGATGGGTAATTATCGGGGCGATGATGGTCGCGCTGGCCTTTACCTGGACCGATGTTCTGGGAATCGGTGGGGAAGGAGGATTTACCTTCATCCAGAAATACACCGGATTTATCAGTCCTGGGGTTTTCGCCATGTTCTTACTGGGAATGTTCTGGAAGAGAACTACCGGAACGGCCGCTTTGGTAGGGGTCATCTTAGGTTTCGTACTGGCAATCTTCTTCAACAGCTTTGCCATCGGCATCTTTGGAAAAGAAACCTGGCTGTATACGGCATTCACGTATGAAAAACTGGAAAACGGCGTGGTGCATACCATCACCGAAATTCCGTTCCTGATCAATATGGGATGGTCCTTCTTCATTACCATTGTGGTTATGGTTGTGATCAGCCTTGCCGGACCGAAGGTCAACCCGAAAGCTTTTGCTATTGACAGCAAAATGTTCAAGGTGGATTCCAGAACCCTGGTTTTAATTGTAGTGACTTTATTACTGCTTACGGCTCTTTATGTAAGATTCTGGTAAGTTTTAATTTAATAAAAATAAGGCAGGATGTCAATAATGATATCCTGCTTTATTTTTATAGATTTCTTTGTAGTTTTTAATATATTTGGCAGTAAATCATTATTAAAAATAATTGAATGAGTTTCTTTAAAAAGATTTTTTCAAAAAATAAAAGCTCAAATGGTCATAAACAGGATATGCCGCAGGTAAAAGAAATATATACTGAGGACTATTTCAATGATCGATATATTGAGCAGAAACTATCCGAAGATGATGTGCTGGTGGATGGATCATTTAAAATGCTTGAAAGCTTTTTCTTAGATAATAAGATTAAACCGCTTATTGCAAAGCCAATTTATCATCCTGCAAATATTGATCAGGCAGTTGAAGAAGAAATGGGTTTTTATGAATATTGTAAGCTCTTCAAACAGGATGATAAACAAATCGGTTTAACGTTGACAATTGCATTTTCTTATTTTTTGATAAGTGAATGGGATTTTAAGCTTTTTAACGATAAAACTCCTGAATTTCCTTTAAGATTCCTAACGCTGAAGTATAACAAAGACGGCGGTGTTATTTCACTTTATCCTTTCGAATATTCACTTAAAGTTTTGAATGGAGAAGCAGGTTTCAGCGATCTGTTTGAGAAGCTGAAAGCTAATCTGGGAAATATACCTTCAGCATCAGGAATTCTGCAAAATTTGAAAGACGATCTGAAATAATACTAATGTATGTTTTGCTTGGAAATTTAAGAAATGAGCGACTTTAACCAACTCATCCAACGACATTTCGGGCCGCTCAGCATCGAGGATTTAAATATTATCCGATCTTATTTCAAGGAAGAAAAACTCCTGAAAAATGAATTTTTCACGAGGTCGGATCAGGTATGCAATCGTTTGAGCTTAGTAAAATCAGGGATATTGCGCACCTATGCTCTTGCAGACGGGAAGGAAATTACCCAATGGCTTTCTGCTCCCGATACCTTTATTACGGAAGCGGTAGGTTTCTTTTTCAATCAGCCCAATCGGTGGACCATACAAGCATTTACAGAGGTGGAATTGCTGACCATTACGAAAACCGACTATCAGAAACTCTGTAAAGAATTCCCGAAGTGGAACGAAATCGAAAAAACAGTTCATCATCAAATGCTTTATGATGATGGAAGACCGGATATTTTCTCATCTTTCCACGACAGCGGAAGAACGGTACAACAGGTATTTTGAACATCATAAAGAACTCTTTACCCAGGTTCCTTTGCAATACATTGCCTCCGTTTTAGGAATGACACCCGAAACCTTCAGCCGGATCAGAAAGCGGCAGTCGGAAAATTCTTGATTTTTGTCAAGCGAAAAAATTTCAGGACGGCGGATATTTGTATTATACAAAACAACATACTACGAATCCAATGAAAAACCTCCTGATACTTGAAGAAATCGCACAATTTGGCTTATCTGTCTTCCTTTTCAGTCAGCTAGAATTTTCCTGGTGGATTTTTCCTGTCTGCATCCTGCTTCCTGATGTTTCCATGCTAGGCTATCTGCTCGATCCTAAATCCGGAGCACGGCTGTATAACTTCTTCCATCACAAAATGACAGCGGTCATTGTTTTAATCGTGGGATATATTCTTCATCTTCCCATCATGGAATTGTCCGGAATTATTCTGCTGGGCCACTCGTCAATGGACCGGATTTTCGGGTACGGATTAAAATTCAGCGATGATTTCAGGCATACACACTTGGGCTGGATCGGAAAGAAAGATTAAATCCGGGTAAGTATATTTGGATCGTACACGTAATAATCCTGATTAGCTATTCAAAAATTTCAGCTTTCAATCAGGATGAAATACGATTAATACTTACATTTGTACTCAAACCAATTTCCTGTGAATCCTTACCTCCTATTTATCGATACGGAAACCACGGCGGTTCCCAAACGCTGGGACCTTCCGTACTCCGATACCGGAAACTGGCCCTCTGCGGTTCAGGTGTCCTGGATTATCTGTTCGGAAGACGGGACGGAGATAAAAAAGGAAGACCGGTACGTCTTTGAAGAAGACCTGATGATCAGTGACAGCTCCTTCAGGGTGCATGGCATTACCGAGGAATTCCTGAGATCAAGAGGAAGAAGCAGAAGGGAAGTGTTAAATGAGCTTGCCGGAGATGTTGTAAAATACAATCCTTTAATTGTCGGCCATTTCCTGGAATTTGACCTTCATATCCTTTCGGCTGATTTCCTGAGAGCGCAATTGTCGAATCCGTTCGGAGACAGCTGCTTCTACTGTACCATGCTGAAAAGCCGGCAATATACATCCGGAACCTCAAAAACAGGTCTGCGTTTACCGGAACTATGCGGTTATCTTTTAAAAGAAACGGCGGAACCTTCCCATAATGCTATTGTGGATGCCGGAATGACGGCCCGCTGCTTTTTTGAAATCCGCCGGCAGAACCAACTATCCCAAAAAGATCTTGAAGAAAAACACCAACTGATCACCGGCAAATTACATCTTCCCATTTTAAAATCCCAATAAATGTATGGAACATCTGATCCCGCTTTTACAAAGAACCCCGCCTTTCAGCCTTTTGCCCGAAAGCGTGCTGCAGGAAGTCTCCGAAAGCATGCAGAAAAGAACCTTTCCTAAAGAAACACTGGCCTACCGCCAGGAAGTCACGGAAATGCAGGGCATAGATGTGATTATGGAAGGCGAATACGAAACCTTTTTCTTCGATGCCTCCCAGAATAAAAGATGCATCGAAGTTCACCATTCACCCTACTGTTTCGGAGGGATTTCCGTGGTGCTGAACAGGGTCCGGGCCTTGAAATCGGTAACGGCTAAAAAAAGAACTGTTGTGTATACATTGCCCAAAAAGGAATTTTCGGAGCTTTGTAATGCCTATGAAGACTTCTTTCATTATTTCACTTCGGATTTCGGAAAGAAAATGCTGGATGAAGAATTCGCTCACTTTGTGAAGACGCCGGCGTCCTTTGAGGAAAGTTATTTTGCGGCAGACCAGCTCTATTCCAGGAAAATAGAAAGTATTGCTTTTAAAGATATCGTTTCGTGTACGGAAGATACCCCGATTTTCGAAGCGGCCCGGATCATGGCGAAAAACAAGGTCAGCTGTTTATTTATCCGTCAGGCGACCGATCGGAAAATTATCGGTTACGTCACGGATATTACGTTGCGGGACAATGTGATTGCCGAATGCATTGATCCGCAGAAAGCGGTGGCAGAAGTGATGGATAATCCCATTGTTTCCATTTCCAGCGATGCTTATCTGTATGAAGCAGTGCTGATGATGTTCAAAACGAAGACCCGGTATTTACTGGTAGAGAAAGACGGTGAAATGGCAGGCTTTCTCAGCAGGAACCGGTTGCTCAGCGAACAGGCGCAGTCGCCGTTGGTCTTTATCCAGTCGGTCAAGCAGGCCGCAACTCCCGCAGAGCTCCGTAAAAAATGGCTTCAGGTCCCGGATATGATCAATCAGTTGCTGGGCCGCGGCGTTCACGGGGAAATTGCCAGCCAGATCATCACCACGATTGCCGATACCATCACTATAAAAGTGATTGAAAACGTGATCCGGCAGATCGGGAAGCCACCCGCGAAATTTGTTTTCATGGTCACCGGAAGCGAAGGAAGAAAAGAGCAGACCCTGAGCACCGATCAGGACAACGGCATCATCTACGAAGATAAAGCCAACGAACAGCGCGAAATGGTTCGTGAATATTTCCTGGATTTTGCCAAAAGGATTTCGGATGACCTGAATATCATTGGTTTTGTCTACTGTAAAGGCGAATTCATGGCCAGCAATCCGAAATGGACACACTCCCTGTCTCACTGGAAACGGAATTACGAAGAATGGATCAATGAGACCGTTCCTGAAAATGCTATGAAATTTTCGACGCTTTTCGACTGCCGGTATATCTACGGGGATGAAAGCATCATCAATGAACTGAAAGATTTTATTCAGGACCAGCTT
>JAKOOG010000333.1 GCA_022701545.1 Weeksellaceae bacterium
TATTTTGTTCTTACAAAGTTAGATATATAACAGATACTCAGAAAGAAATAAGAAGACCACTTAAAAAAATATCAGAAAAATCCGGCTTTATTTTTGCTGTTCTAAAAAATATTTATTTTTGAATATGAAAAAATTCCTGTTTTTTGTAAGCTTATTTTTAAGCATTTCATATTTTGCACAGCAGTACAATTCCGTCAGAGAACTTCCGGATTACACGGTTCTTAAAACAAAAATGAAGCTGGACGATGCTGTAACCAAAGCCGATACGCCGGCGGAATTTCCCGGTGGTGTGGAAACCTTTAAAAAGGAATTCGCCGATAAGATGGACGTCATTGACGTCAAATCAAAAAAAATCGATACGCGGGTTTATTTTATCGTGGAAAAAACAGGGTATGTGCGGTACGTAACAGCAGTGGGAAGTGATCCAAAACATTCTCACGCTGCCGAGGTTGCCGTAAGAAGGCTTTTTGTAAAATGGAAACCTGCCATGATCAACGGTCAGCCGGTACGTTACCTTTATACTTTTCCTTTGACGTTGAAGAAATATAATTAAATAAGCCCGTAGTTTCGGGCTTTTATTTTATCCTCCGATCATCTTTTTAATCGAATTCAGTTTCATCAACGCTTCAATCGGCGTTAAGGTATTGATGTCAATTTTCGTTAATTCTTCCCTGATATTTTCCAGTACAGGGTCATCCAGCTGAAAGAAAGACAGCTGCAGATTTTCCTCGGTCACTCTTTTGATCTTCTCTGAAGAACCTCCGCTTTGGGTACGGCTGGCTTCCAGTGTTTTCAGGATTTCATTGGCCCGGTTCACCACTTTTACCGGCATTCCGGCCAGCTTGGCCACATGGATCCCGAAACTGTGCTCGCTTCCTCCCGGCACCAGTTTCCTTAAGAAGATAATATTGCCTTTGTTTTCCTGAATGGAAACATGGAAGTTTTTTACCCTTTCGAAATTCACCGTCATTTCATTTAATTCATGATAATGGGTGGCAAATAACGTCTTGGCCTGCGCAGGATGCTGATGTAGGTATTCCGCAATGGCCCAGGCGATGGAAACCCCGTCGTAGGTAGAAGTTCCGCGGCCGATTTCATCCAGCAGGATCAGGCTGCGTTCGGAAATATTGTTGAGGATATTGGCGGCTTCATTCATTTCCACCATAAAGGTCGATTCTCCGGCAGAAATATTATCGGTAGCACCTACCCTGGTAAAAATCTTGTCTAAAATCCCGATTTCCGCGTGTTTAGCCGGCACAAAGCTTCCGATCTGGGCCATCAGGCAGACAATCGCTGTCTGCCGGAGGATGGCTGACTTACCCGCCATGTTCGGTCCGGTTACCATAATGATCTGCTGCGAATCTTTATCCAGAAAGATATCGTTCGGGATGTATTTTTCACCGAGCGGAAGTGCATTTTCGATAATCGGGTGTCTCGCTTCTTTCAGGTCGATGGCAAAAGTTTCCGTTAAAACCGGCTTGGTATAACTTTCCGAAACAGCCAGTTCCGATAAGCCGACTGCCACGTCCAGCTGCGCAATAATATTAGAGTTTTCCTGAATATGATCGATGTAGATCATAGTTTCGGCACAAACCTTCCGGTACAATTCGTTTTCCAGGACTCCTATTTTCTCCTCGGCACCGAGGATCTGATTTTCGTATTCTTTCAGTTCTTCGGTGATATAGCGTTCGGCATTTACCAACGTCTGTTTTCTCAGCCAGTCGCCCGGAACTTTGTCTTTATGGGTATTGCGGACTTCAATATAATATCCGAATACATTGTTAAAATCTATTTTTAAACTGGAGATTCCCGTTCTCTCAATCTCCCGCTGGCACATTTCATCCAGGAAGCCTCTTCCTTTCGACTGAAGCCCTCTTAAGGTGTCGAGTTCCTCGGAAATCCCATTCTTGATCACATTTCCTTTTGCCAGATTCACCGGCAGTTCATCGTTCAGGTGATTCTGAAGGCATGTGATCAGCTCATCCTGATCATACAGAGGATCCAGCCACGCCAATACATCGGCATGCGGATGAAGCAAAGCTTTTATTTTATGGATATTGATCAGGCTCTGGCGAAGGTAGCCCAATTCTTTAGGACAGATTTTTTCCGCTGCCAGTTTCCCCATCAGCCGGTCCAGATCCGAAATGGATTTTAGCAGCTGCGAAATTTCGTATTTAAGCGAATCATTTTCATTTAAAAAGTCAATCAGCGAAAGCCTTCTGTTGATTTCGGCGACGGATTTCAGCGGTAAAATAATCCTCCGCCTCAGCAGCCTTCCGCCCATCGGCGTTGAGGTCTTATCGATAATATCCAGCAAAGATTTTCCCTGCGGATTGCTCGGATATACAATTTCAAGGTTTCTCAGCGTAAAATGGTCCATCATCAGAAAGTCCTCCTGTGGAATAATCTGAATCTTGGTAATATGGGAAAGCAAATTATGATGCGTGTCTTCTACCAGATAAGCAAAAATGGCTCCTGCTGCCGTAATTGCCAGCTGCTGGCCCTCCACTCCGAAACCTTTTAATGAATTGGTTTTAAAATGATTCGTCAGTTTTTCATAAGCGAAATTATATTGATAGGCCCAGTCTTCCAGCTTAAAGGCGCTTTTATTTTTAAGCTGCTCAGGCATCTGAACACTTCGCTGGTAAATAATTTCACTCGGATCAAAAGTATTGACAATATGGATCAGCTTTTCCAGGTTTCCCTCGCTTACCAGGAATTCCCCTGTCGAAATGTCCACCATGGCAATCCCGAATTTCTCTTTCTCTTTATGAAGCGAAAGCAGGAAATTATTCTTCTTGGAATTCAGCACCTGATCATTGAAGGTAACACCGGGCGTCACCAATTCCGTCACCCCTCTTTTAACAATTCCTTTCACCGTTTTCGGATCTTCCAGCTGGTCGCAGATAGCGACCCGCATTCCCGCCCGTACCAGTTTCGGCAGATAAGAATCTACCGAGTGATGCGGAAATCCGGCCAGTTCGATATGCCCTTCGCCGTTGGCCCTTTTGGTAAGGACAATTCCTAAAATCTGAGAAGTCCGCACCGCATCCTGCCCGAAAGTTTCGTAAAAATCCCCTACCCGGAATAGCAGAAGCGCATCAGGATATTTCGCCTTGATGGTATTGTACTGGGTCATTAACGGGGTTTCTTTCTTCGCTGCCTTTGCCATTAAAATCTTTTCTTAGAATTAGGATGGTAAAAATAGGAAATAAAATTTTTAAAGAAATTATTTTATCAAAATTAAAGTTGAATCCCTATCTTAACCAGTGCCTAAAGGGAAATAATCTGCAGATTACTCTTTACTACTTCGCTTTGGGTTTTATATGGCGTTTTAATTACTATTTTATTCAGGTTCCGGATCAGTTCAGTTTCATCTTCCAATAAAACAATTATTTTAACTGCCGATTTTTTATACTTTTCAAGGGTATTAATCATCATACGTAAAATTTCTACTCTAAATCCTTCATCTGCCTTATCGAACTCTTCAAAAACAAAAAGGCAGTTATTTTCCGCGATCCAGTCTATATGAAAATCAAGAATTTGATTCAAGTTATATTTTG
>JAKOOG010000349.1 GCA_022701545.1 Weeksellaceae bacterium
ATCAGTCAGTTTTCCGAGAAAATTACAGTTGGAACCGGCTGAATTGGATCATACCGTTAACCTGATGCTTGCCTTGCAGGAGGAATACCATTCTCAGCACATGATGAAAAACAGTCTTATACTTTCTCTGATGTCTCAGATTTTCATTCAGTCAACCAGGCAGTTTTCCAGGGATTCCGATCATCCTGCTTCACCGTCCAGCCTTTCTTATTTCAAGCATTACCAGGATTTTGAAAGGCTGGTGGAAGCGCATTTTACAAAAGAGAAATCCATTGCTTTTTATGCCGGGCTGCTGAACATTTCCCCGAAGCATTTAAACCGGATTACCCAGACTGTCGTTCAAAAAACCGCTACCGACGTTATGACGGAAAGGGTGATCCTGGAAGCCAAAAGAATGCTGATGTACCTGGATGAAAGCCTGGTGGAAATCGCTTTCAGACTGGGCTACGAAGAATATTCTTATTTCGTAAGGGTCTTCCGGAAAACCTCCGGAATGACGCCCACGCAGTTCATTAGAATGTATAAATCCGAACTTTAAAAAGACAACTGGAAAGGCCCTTCAAAGATGGTATCGAATGAATCCGTCATATTTCCTTTTTCATCAAAAACTCCGATTGTCATATTTTGTTTTGAAAATCTGATCTCCTTTTCAGGAAACGTAATATTGATGTTGCCTTTCAGGATCTGATCTCCTTTGAGGATAATTTTGTCCGGACCGAAAAAATCGATTTCTGCATTACGGGGAGCAATCACCTTTATCGTTACAATTTTCTTTTCATTCGATTTGTTTAAAAGCGTGTATATAAAAGTATTCGTTATTTTCCCGTCCTTTACGAAAAATGTTGATCCGGCAGGTTTGATAAACTTGGCTTCCATCGAACCCCGGTCATACATCAGAAACCCTAAAAACCCAACCAGCAAAGGTAGAATAACCGTCGTTGCTTTCATTCTTGAAGTAAATTTAAAGGCATCCTGATTTTCAATTTCAGCTTCTGTAGCATACCGGATCAGTCCTTTCGGAAGGCCGACCTTTTCCATCACCTCATCGCAGGCGTCGATACAGGCCGTACAGTTGATGCATTCCAACTGCTGACCATTCCTGATGTCGATTCCTGTAGGACAAACCACCACACATTGCCGGCAATCGATGCAGTCGCCTTTACCCAAAGCCTTCCGGTCTTCATGATTTTTCCATTTCGAACGGCCTTCGCCTCTTTTGAAATCATAATACACATTGATGGTCTGCTTGTCGATGAGGACACCCTGAAGCCTTCCATACGGACATACCAGCGTACATACCTGCTCGCGGAGCCAGGCAAACACAAAATAAAACGTTGCTGCAAAACCGATCATCCCTAAAAATTTCAAAGAATGACCAGCCGGTCCTTCCAGGATTATCTTCAAAACCTCTTCAAAACCGACGATGTACATAAACATGAAATTGGTAATGATAACCGACAGCAGGGCAAAAACCGACCATTTGACAGCCCTCTTCCGGATTTTTTCTGAGTTCCATTCCTGGCGGTCCAGCTTCATCTGCTTATTCCGGTCACCTTCGATCAGGTATTCTATTTTTCTGAAAACGCTTTCCATAAAAATCGTCTGAGGACAGATCCACCCGCAGAAAATTCTTCCGAAAACCACGGTAAAAAGCATGACGAAAATAACTGAAGTAACCGCTCCCAAAGCCAAAATGAAAAAGTCCTGCAGATAAAAAGGCTGTCCGAAAATGAAAAATTTTCGGTCAATCACATTAAACAGTAAAAAAGGATTGCCGTTGATTTTTACAAAAGGAAGCCCGAAGAACAAGGCAAGCAGGAAGTAGCTGACATAATTTCTGTAATGGGTATATTTCCCTTTCGGCTTTCGGGGATACACCCACTTCCGCTCTCCGGTTTCATTCATTGTACCTACCGAATTCCTGAAGTCGTCATATGGAGGCTCCGGAGTCTGAAAATTGCTGGATGCTGTATTCATTATCTTAGAATGTATTTGAAAATTTCATAAGAACTTTACTTGTAGTAAACAAATTCTCATTTTTAATTTTTCGGGTGGAAATATTTTTATGATTTCTTCCCATGCAAAGCTCTGAATTAAACAGATGTCTTACTAACAGGATCTACTTCTGAAATAGGACAATTCGGACATCGGTGATTTTGAATTTTAATTGATCAAACAGAGAAAATAAACTTTGAATCTCTTCCGGCATGTCGTAAATTGTACGCTTTAAAAATAACGTGGTATGAAAAATGTCTTGAAAGCCGGCGGTCTTGGTTTGGTTTTAGTATTACTGAACTGTAAATCAGTAAATACAAGTAATATGTTTTATGAGGATAAAAAGCCGGAAAAAATTTCGGACCAGTTTAAATTTACGGAAGGACCCGCAGCGGATAAGGAAGGGAACGTCTATTTTACCGATCAGCCGAATGATAAAATTTATTATTGGGACTGGAAAACCAATAAGGTGACCGAGTTTATGGATAAAACGGGAAGGGCCAACGGAACGCATTTCGATAAGGAAGGCAACCTGATTACCTGTTCGGACCATAAAGGTGAAATCTGGAAAATCTCCAAAGACAAAAAGGTAGAAGTCATGCTGACTCATTTTGAAGGCAAAAGGCTGAATGGGCCGAATGATATCTGGAACGACAAATTCGGGGGGATGTATTTTACCGATCCTTTGTATGAAAGGGAATACTGGGTAGATTTTAAACATGAGACGCCCCATAAAAGCCTTTATTACAGAAGCAAGGAAGGCAATGTAACCAAAATCGAGACTTTTACCCAGCCCAATGGAATTATCGGAAGCCATAAGTTCAACAAGCTGTATGTTTCTGATATAGATGCCGGGAAAACCTATGTTTACGAAATTTTAGGAGAAGGCA
>JAKOOG010000373.1 GCA_022701545.1 Weeksellaceae bacterium
TGCGAATAGCGGGAGAGTAGGTCGCCGCCAGTTTTTATTAAAAAGTCTCATTCATTAATTTGAATGAGACTTTTTTTATATCCATACCCCAAATCAACTCAAACAAACAAATCAACTCAAAACAAACAAACAAACCCAGAGAAGGCTCAAAACTCAAAGGTTAAAGGTCATGGTTTTATACTCCGCCAGCAACAGCAGCCCTATTTTTGCTTATGGCCTTCACCCCTCTCTTCTTATATCCACTGCTTGTTTATAAAGCTTAGAATCCATCGCTGCAACCTTGCCAAGCCAGAAGAACCGTAACTTTACTTATCACCTATAACTCATAACTCATAACTCATCACCCATTGCCCGTTATCTATTAAAATTTACTTGTATCAGGCTAATGTCTAAATATCGACATCTCCCATAGCCCCGATAGAAACGGATACCCCACAGCTCGCTGTGGAGAGCAGAGGCCCTGGCACAGGCAAAGCAAAAGCGTGAGGAGTAGCAGTGGATAGCGGGATCAGGCTCCTGAAAATAATCATTGTTGAGAAACGCTACGAAATGAATATGCAATTAAGCCGATTTACAAAAAATAATTGTCTGAAGTAGAGAGAACTAATAGGTAAAAATAAACCCGAAACCTATTAACATGTTTCGGGCTTTTATATATATCAGATACTAACATTTACTAACTCTGATAGCCTAATAATTTTCTCATCTGATAGAAAAACCTTTCAATAAGTCTCAGATCTTCCGTTACAATTTCGGCATTTCCTTTAAGCTCTTTGTCAAAGGTAAGGGTTTTATTATAGCTTGTCTTCAATCCTTTTGGCAGAAGAACATCGACATAGTAGTTTCCATCTTTGTCGGGAGAAAGAGAGATGTTCTGAACTTTGCCTTCTACAATTCCGTATTCCTGATAGCGGTAATTATCCAGTTTGATGAGTACCTTTTCACCCGATATGATTTTTCCGGAGTTGGCTGCCGGTACCGACATTCTGCCTACCAGCTTATCCTTGTTTTCGGGAAGGATGGATAAAATAACATCACCTGCTTTTACAAACTGGTTTTCCCCAAAAAATTGCTGGAAACTGGCAATGCCGTTCGTGTTGGAAATGATTAAATAATTCTGTTCCCATTGTTTCAGAGACTTTCTCAATTGCTCAAACAGCTGCAGGGTCTGGGAAGAATAGGTAATTTTATCTTTTTCGGTATTAATAGCGGTTCCGCTTTTGGTTTTGTTAAGATTGGAAATTGCTTCTTCCATTTGGGAAAGGGAAATCTTAATATTTTCCAGATTTTGCTGGGCCTGCAGAAATTTTATTTTCTCGTTTTCAAGCTCGATGGAGGCAATTACTCCCTGGTCATATAAATCCTGAGAACGTTGATAATTTTTCTTTGTAATTTCATATTTTGCCTGCTCAAGCTTTTTCTGCTGCTTCGTCGTTGCAATCCGTAGTCTGTACTCGGATAAGCTTTGATTGGCCGCTAAATTTTCAGGAGCATAAGGTTGAAGTCTTGTAAACAGGGTTTCGTCCTGAAATGCTTTTGCAAAGCCGTTGTAATCCCCCTGCAGTTCGCCTAATTTAAAGTGAGATACTTCATTTAGAGGAAATGACAGTAATTGATCAGGAGCCATTGAATCTATTATCTTTTTAAGCTTAAGAACGTCTTCGTAATTTGCCGTTGACTGCATTACCATCAGCACCTCATTTTTTTTCACCTGCTGATGCTCTTTAATAAAGATTTTTTCAATTTTGGCATTGGTTCTTGCTTCCAGCTTTTCAGGAGGATTCTGGGAGGTCACGACAATCGGGGCCGGAATAAATTCAGGATACCGGATCACATAGCTCATCATTAAGATAAGCACCAGAATTAAAAATATAATCGTATTTCCCCAGCGGATCATCCAATGGGGCGGTTGGGTAAGGATATCCTGAACGCTTTCTGAGCGGAGTTCAATATTGTCTAAAACGTCTTTTTCTTTCATGATTCAAATATAAAAATCATCTGTGTAAGATTATAAATTGTCTTTACAGTCTATATAATCCATCTTTATCTTCGGTAGAATTCGGACCAAATTAAATATGGACATCTAGAATTTTTGACCCGGATGATATTTCTACCAACTGAAATTAAGATTTATGAATAATTATTTTAAAATTTTACAGCAGTTTACCTGTTATCCGGTTTGTGTCGCTGTATTTTGTGGTGTGCATTTAATTTCCCAATTCCAGCTGGTTTTTTACCAGCCTGTAATATTCGCCTCTTAAGGCCACCAGTTCGGTATGACTCCCTTCTTCTACTAGTTTTCCTTTGTCTAAAACAATGATTTTATCAGCATGTTTCACTGTTGAAAGCCTGTGTGCAATTACGATGGCCGTCTTACCTTTGAAGAATTGCTCCAGGTTTTCCATAATGACTTTTTCATTATTGGCATCCAATGCAGAAGTGGCTTCGTCAAATAAAATATACTCGGGGGATTTATAGACCGCTCTCGCAATAAATAGCCTTTGTTTCTGTCCGCCGCTTACCCCAAGGCCTTCATTCCCGATTTTTGTATTGTAGCTTAAGGGAAGTTCTTCGATGAAATCCTTAATGTTTGCAATTTCTACAGCTCTTCTCAGTTTATTTTTATCAACATAATCTTCGCCGACAGCCACATTATTAGCGATGGTGTCATTAAATACATAACCTTCCTGCATGACAACCCCGCAGTGATCCCTCCAGAATCGCGGAGAAATATTTTTAAGCTTTGTGTTCCCAAGACGTATTTCGCCTTCAGACGGTTCATAAAACTTCATCAGCAACTTTAATAAAGTCGTTTTTCCACTTCCGCTGGCGCCTACAATAGCCGTTGTTTTTTGATAGGGAATGCTTAAACTTAAATTTTCAAAGACTGGAACATCCGAACCGGTGTAGCGGAAAGAAAGGTTTTCGATTTCAATGTCTTTTCCGGGAAGTTCATGGCTGTACTGTTCATTTTTATTTTCTTCATCTTCTTTGTCATGAATTTCACCGAGTCTTTCCAAAGAAATTTTAGCATCCTGGGTCTGTTTAATGAAATCGATCAGCTGAAGCAGGGGACTGTTCAACTGTCCGATGATATATTGAACGGAAAGCATCATCCCTAATGTCAGATTCCCTTCCAAAACCAGTTTTGCAGATAAAAAACTGACGAGAATATCTTTCATCTGATTGATGAAATTTCCCCCTACCGATTGCCATTGCTCTAGGGAAAGGGATTTAATTCTTATTTTAAAAAGTTTGACCTGTAGAAATTCCCAATCCCAGCGTTTTTGCTTTTCAGCATTATGCATCTTGATTTCCTGCATCCCGTTAATGAGTTCGATTACCTTGCTCTGCTCCTGGGAAACCTGGGAGAATCTTTTATAGTCCAGTTCTTTTCTTCTGCCCAGGAAAAAGCTGATCCATCCGATGTAAGCTGCTGCTCCGATAAGATAAACAATAAACAGCCTGTAGTCATAAAATAAAAGGACAATACTGAATATAATCAGATTGACTAATGAAAACAGGGTGTTTAGTGATGAACTTGTTAACAGCTGCTCGATCCGGTGATGGTCATTAATTCTCTGCATGATATCCCCGGTCATTCTCGTGTCAAAGAAACTAATCGGGAGTTTCATCAATTTGATGAAGAAATCCGAAATAATGGAAATGTTGATTCTTGCCGAAAGGTGGAGTAAAATCCAGCTTCTGATAATTTCAATTCCCATTCTGCCCATAAAAAGCATGATTTGCGCCAGAAGGACCAGATAAATAAAATTAAGATCCTGATTCTGAATTCCGACGTCTACAATGCTTTGGGTAAGAAAAGGAAAAATCAGGGAAAGTAAACTTCCCGCCAAAAGCCCTACAGCCAGCTGTATGACAAGCGACTTGTATTTTAACAGATATTTGGAAAGAAATGAAAAACTGGCTTTACTTTCATGATCGTCAAATTCGGTCTGGAAAAATGCAGGGGTGGTTTCTAAAATTAAAACAATCCCTTCTTCGGTTTTCTCATTCGCATTTTCACCGATCCAAAGTTTTATAAATTCTTCCCTTGTATAAGTTATCAATCCATAGCCGGGATCGGAAACATAGACTTTATTGTTTTTATCAATTTTGTAAACCACGACAAAGTGGTTTTTATTCCAGTGCACAATGCAGGGAAGGGGAACCTCCTCAGCAAGAGACTCAAAGTTGATCTGAACCCCTAAAGAACGGAATCCCAGATCTTCGGCGGCATCGCTTAGTCCAAGCAAACTGCTGCCTTCACGGGTCGTTTCGGATAGGTTACGAATTTGTTGTAGGGAAATGCTTTTTCCGTAATGTTTACTTACGATACGGAGGCATGTAGGACCACAGTCTTTAGAATCCGGCTGGCGGTAGAAAGGAAAGGATTTCAATGATTATTTTTTTATTTATAAATAAGTTGCCGCCGGTCTGACGGCAACTATTTTTATTCAAATCTTCTGGCTTAAAGATAGCAATATTTATTGCAAACTCTTTCGCAGCCAGATAAGGTAAGATCAGGATTAGATGAATTCAAATCCGCATGGCATGCTGTAAGTGTAGTATAACAAGCAGTTGCCACTTACTGTTTTATATACACTCGACCGGCAATTCAGTTTTTTATAGATTTCATATTTTCTCTTGAAAGTTTATTCAGATTTTTCATAATATCTTAATACTTTTTTAGAAAGTAACACATTGCCCACTAACACGACAGCCGAAATCATCGGTTCCGCTTAAACAAGGGGTAAGTCCTCTGGAATTACAAAATTTCGTATGTTCTTGTGAATATCCTCCTTTTATAAATTTTAAATTCTCTTTCGAAAGTTTTTTTAAATTTTTCATAGGTTTAAATTGTTTTAATTTTGATGTATTGTAATTTAGAAAGGACATTGATCAGCACTTCTGCATAATCCATCGAATCTTCCTCCGTTTCTGCAGCAGATGGAAGTTCCCGGGCAGTAATCATCACCTGTTCTGCAGGCAAGTCCTCCCGTAAGTGTTTTTAACTGGTTTCTGTCAAGTTTTTTTAAATTTTTCATATTAAAAGGATTTTGGTTTAGCCATAAATAGGATCCCAGCAGTCTGATGGCTTGCATTGGGTTCCGCTCATGCACATGACATTACATCCTACCAGACACATTACTTCGTTACGGTTCATGCAATACCATCCGCCCATGCCATCGCTCACCGGTGGACCATAGCCACCCTGAATCATTCTCAGATCCTCTCTCCGGATTTTCTTTAGATTTTTCATTGTAATTAATTTTTTAGATTTCCTACTCTTTTCAAGCTTTTCGGATTCCGCTTTAAGTTTGTCCTAATATAGTGAATATTATATATCGAAAATTACTTTGGCATTAATTTCTTCATCTTCCGTTAATTCATCGATAAAATAATAAATATCTTCACGGTCGTATTTATCAGGAAACTGATAACCGTTGATTAGAATAATAGGAGTAAAATTAAGGCCGGCATTTCTGTTCTCTTCAGACATTCTAACAAGGGGAGACAGATCTTCGTTGCTTGAAGCAGTTCCCACATTTTGTCTTATCTTATTTTCATCTTTGTTTTCAAACCAATATTCCACAAGATGCAAAAATTCCTGTGCTGGCTTGTTTTTATAAGTATACATGAAATCTGACATCAGATTGGTGAACTTTTCATTCTGTTTGTCAGGGGTATAATTGAACCTCATCTGCACAGAGATATCATTGGGATATTTGTTCAGCAGATTTTCCATGATTTTATGTGCATCTTTACAGAAACCGCAGTACGGATTCGAAACAATCGACAAATGGAGTTTCGCGTCTTTATTTCCGACAAAGAAGGTTTCACTATCACTGAAAGTTACTTTCTCATTTTCCAAAAGTTCTCTTTTGAACAATTCGTAATTTCTCTTGAATCTTAAGTTTTTAGCATTTGACTTTTGAAGTGTTTCTTTATCCTGAAGAGTGTTGTTTAAATATAAAACTACTGAAAATAGGGCAATCCATAAGATTACACTCAATAAAACAGTCCGGCTATCAAATGCAATATTTTCAAAAAACAACAGTCCTATTAAAAGCTGGGCAACCAGTATGGAAATAATCAGAAGACAGACCCGGCAGAACGTTTTTTCTACAAATCCCTGAATATATAACGAATATCCTATGGCAATAAGTGAAGCAAAAGTAAATGCTTTAACGATAAACGAAGTAGCGGGCAAGAATAATCCCAAGACCGTTATCCCAATAAAATAAATTAGCGAAAAATCTGAAAATTTCAGACCGAGAATACTGGTTTTGTCCTGATTGATAATTTTATTACATGAATTTACATTTTGGTTTCCTGCAGCATCTCCGCAGATGCTTCCGATAACGGTAGACGTATTTCCGAATTTCTGATTGAAAATCTCCAGAGAAATATAAACTCCGGCTAGCGAAAGAACAGTAAAGATGGCTTCAAACCAGGCAAGACTTATAAAAGAATACAATATGATAACAGCAAATATGGCATAAATAAACGACTGATAATTTGCCGCCGTTTTATGCTCTGCTTTATCTTTTTCAAAAAGCAGAACAAAGTCTGTAGATTTTTTATAAAGTTCATCTTTGTTTAAAGTCTTTGCTTTTTCAGAATATATCGAATACTGACTGCCGTTTTTTTTAACCAAGGAAAAAGAATTATCGACAATGGCAATGAATTCTTCAGGAAGCTCATCCCAATATTCTTTGTCCAGTTCGTAAGCATCGTTCCGTACACCCATGAAATTAAGGGTGTCACTGAAAGCTAATGCGGAAGGGTAGTTGGGATGTGAGTTGAACTGAAAAAGAAACTCCTGTTTATCAAGTTTTAAATAATTGATGAGTTTGTCCAATAGCATATTAATATTTTTCCTCTAAATTAAGCAGATGTTTGAAAAAAACAAATACTTTTTTCATTTTAACGTGATTTAAGGTTATTTTATTGCTTATGAATATTTTACAGGTAATTCATATGGAAAGAGACAACATTTTCTCATTTATTTTTAATACAATCCTGCAAATCTTTTCCTGAAGACAAGCCAACGGTTGCTTTTATAATTTTAAAATGGTTATTAGTCAATAGAGTATAAGGAATGGCTCCGTTTAATCTGAAATGCATCTGGATTTTTTCGTAATCCGGATCTTTTTAATTGATGGTGAATTGCCTCCGGTCCATCTATTCTTCCTCTAAAGTTTTAGCCTTTGGTTTGGATTTTCAATGACAGATCATACTTTTAAATCTTTCATCAGTGATGTAGTTAAGATTTAGTTATATCCAAAGATTATTTAATTTAATGATTTGTTCTTAACTATTTTATGGGTTAATTGTCTTTTTATCAATGATATAGGATTATGAAATAAAATAAAACAATTTATTAACGTAATGAAAAGTTTACAAATTCTTAAAGTTTTCATAAAGTTTTAAAAAACAGTTTTATTTTTTTTTTTATTCTAAAATATATTGTACTTTTACAAAGCCTTGAATGAGGGAACAAGTCAAGGTAATAAATTTTTTTTCATCATTTGTGTTTTTAGAATCGTATCGCCTGAT
>JAKOOG010000406.1 GCA_022701545.1 Weeksellaceae bacterium
ATGGGTTAAAAACTTTCCCATCTTGATATTAATACCTGCCAAGCTAATCCCACGGCCAAATTTTTGTATTTCCGTTTACCATGAACACCATCAAACGAATATTCTTCCCATCCATCATCATCTTTGCAGCAACTGCCTGTAAGGAATTGAAAATACCCAATAAAATTTTTGAGGCTTCCGAACGGGCGCGCTATGAACGCAGCTTTTCCGGAGCCGACAGCCTGATGATCCAATGGAAAAACAGCTTCTCTTCTGCGGTTGCGAACCGTCTTATTGTAGGGGAAAGCAATGCCTTTACCTTTTTTGCCGATCAGCCGGAACAGCATGCCGTTGGATATTCCCTCGAACTGAAGAGGGGAGATCTGCTGGTGATCGAAGCACCGGGCATTGTTCCGCAGGCAAAAATATTTGTTGATGTTTTGGCACCCGGCGAAGATACCGGAAAAGCCAAGAGCGAAATTCTGGAAAACGGAAGAATCACCCGGTTTACGGAGAGCACCGGTCTATACAAAGTCGTCATCCAGCCGGAAATCGGATACCGCATTCCTTTCGAACTGAAAATATACACCCAGCCCTCCATCTCGTTTCCCGTAGCGGGAAAGGGCAACCGCGATGTCCAGAGTTTTTGGGGAGCCAGCCGTGACGGCGGCGGAAGAAGCCACGAAGGGGTGGATATCTTTGCGCCACGCGGAACGCCGGCAGTTGCAGTGACGGATGGTGTCATCACCCGTACCGGAAATCAGGGCCTCGGCGGAAAACAGGTCTGGCTTCGTGACGGTATCCTGGGGAATTCCTATTATTACGCGCACCTCGACAGCATTCTGACTGAAAGCGGGAGGCAGGTAAGAACGGGTGATACCCTCGGAAGAATAGGGAATACCGGCAATGCCGCCGGCGGTCCGACCCATTTGCATTTCGGGATCTATACGGCCGGAGGGGCGGTTGATCCGTATCCATACATCCGCAAGCGTCCGGTACAGGCTTCCGGCTCCGTACCGAAAATGCCGGAAGAGAAAGGGATCAAAGCAGGAACCAATCTCCGTTCAGGCCCGGGAACGAAATATGAAACTCTTACTCTCATCAGCCGTAAAGTTCCGGTTGAAATTCTTTCCGCCACCGGTTCATGGTATCATGTGAAAACGGAAGGCGGGCAGGAAGGCTTCGTGCAGAAAGAAAGGCTGCAGAAATAACAGATTTGCTGTGATTGGGTCTGGACATATTTAAACAAGATGAATGAATCAGGTTTTTTTATATCCAAATAAGCTCAAGCTCGTTTGCCCGGAAAGACAGCACGTTTCATTGTTTAATGTGTAAAACTTCATCAGCCCGTATGATTTAAAATAAAAGATTAACCCTATTTTTGTGAAATGAACATCCGAAATATTAAATATACCCTCTTTTTCTTTTCAGCAATGACGATGGCTTCCTGTGCTTCACAGAAAGCGGCAACCCCCGTTAAAGCTCCGGTAAAATCAGAGAATCCAGCGCTTCCGCCAAAACCGGCAGCCGCCATTCCTCCTGATGAAACGTTCAGGACCATCCTTCCTGACATCAAAAGGGAATTCCGGGGTGCCTGGATTGCGAGTGTGGCGAACATCAACTGGCCCTCAAGAAACAATTTATCGGTAGACCAGCAGAAGGCAGAAGCGATGGCCATGCTGGATATGCTGAGAGACAATAATTTCAATGCGGTGATTTTCCAGGCCCGGCCCTCTGCAGATGCCTTGTATACGAGTAATCTTGAACCCTGGTCATATTTTTTGACAGGGCAGACCGGTGTAGCGCCTTATCCCAATTACGATCCCTTACAGTTCTGGACGGAAGAAGCACACAAAAGAGGCCTTGAACTTCATGTCTGGCTGAATCCTTACCGGGCCCACCATTCCAACGGAGGTTCGCCCAACAGCCTTTCGATGGTGAATAAACTCTCCGAAATTGTCATCCGGCTGAAAAACGGAATGTACTGGTTTGATCCGGCCGATCCGAAAACACAGGGGCATGTTTCCAATGTGGTAAAAGATATTGTCAAAAGATACGACATCGATGCCGTGCATTTTGATGATTATTTTTATCCGTACGCCACCTACAACCGGGGGGCAGATTTTCCTGATAATAAAACCTGGAATGATTACTTAAATAGTGGCGGAACTTTAAGCCGGGCAGATTGGCGAAGAGATAACGTGAATAAATTTGTGGAACGGATTTATAAAGAAATCCACGCCGAGAAAAATTATGTAAAATTCGGGATCAGTCCTTTCGGGATCTGGAAGCCGGGTTATCCGGCAGGGGTTACCGGCTCTTCGCAGTACGATGAGCTGTATGCCGATGCCAGATTATGGCTGAATAAAGGTTGGGTTGATTATTTTTCGCCGCAGCTGTACTGGCCGATCGAATCCAAAGGACAGCCTTTTGAAGCGCTACTCAGTTGGTGGAAATCTGAAAATACCATGAACCGCCATCTTTGGCCGGGATTGAATACCGTAGAGATCAGATCTTCGGACCGTCCGGCCGAAATTAAGAACCAGATTGAAGTTTCAAGACAGGTTTTGGGCAATGATGCCGGCGAAGTCCACTGGAGCATTGCGGGATTAACTAAAAATCCAAATATGCTTTTCACTCTGAAAAACGGTCCGTACAAAGAAAAAGCCCTGGTTCCGAAATCTCCTTGGATAAAAACCGTGCCTTTGCAGACGCCGAGTCTCTTCATCAATAACAACGGAAGTTCCGTACAGGTAAGCTGGAGTGTGAAAAATATAAAAGACGTGTTTCAATGGGTACTTTTCACGCAGTACAACGGTGTATGGGAAACCGAAATCCTTACCTTGGATCAGCTTTCGAAAGAGATTCCGAAAATGAAAGACGGAAAAATGCTGAATGCCGTAGCCATCAAAGCCATTGACCGGTTGGGCAATGAAAGTGATTATACCGCTAAAATGCTGAAATAACGAATTCATCAAATAACTTTATTCCTGTAGTTAATCTACGGGAATTTTTTTTGCCCTGTTTGTAATGAATGGTCAATCGTGAATTTCTAAGCGTTGTAAATGTTTCGAAAGGTATAGGGATTTATCTTTGATAAAATTGAATACAGCTGATCTTGAAAAAGGATAAAAATTTGAGCAGTTAGCATGAGCAGTATAAAATTTGACAGCGTTAAATTTTTTGTGCTCTTGCGGATTCATTATTCACGTTAAAAATGCTCAGTTTTGCGCTGATGCTGAAACAAAAGATTGCAGCGGAAAGCAGGAAACAGCCCCTGAAAATAGGCTGGATAAGAGGATAAAAATAGGTTGTGAAATCAGCTAAAATCCCTGTCTGCCCGGTAGAAGAAGTTTAGAATAATTTTAAATTATAGCTTAAAAGATAGTGTTTCAGTATATTATGAATGATATAAAATAACTCTGTTAAAAAAAAGAATTTCTCGGAACTGTTTTTGCATCAATAGCTACATAATCACTAAAAAATATGAATTATGAATACCAACAGACTTTCGGCTAAACTTGAACAGGCACTAAGTGATCAGATGAATACGGAGGATCT
>JAKOOG010000033.1 GCA_022701545.1 Weeksellaceae bacterium
CCAAAGCTTCAACATCGAAGCTGTTGAAGACACGGAAGTTCTTCTGATGGAAGTTCCGATGGAATTACCGGCCTATTTAAAGTAATAATTTAAGGAAGTATTCCCTTCAGAAGAGGATTGTCGGAAATTCACAGAATTTCCGTTGTGGTGGTTTGCTGGTAGTCTCATTAAGATTTCATACTTTTAAATAATATTATTTATTTTTACAATAATCTAAAATATCATGCTCTTCACTAAAACAGAAAATAGTCAATAGCAGTAAAAACCTTTGCGGGATTCGCGGTAAATTAGTATCATACACTCAATAAGCAGTTTAATAATAATCTACAGCTAAAAACCCCTCATTTCCCGAAAATCTTCCGATCTTTGACACAACAAAAAACTTATTCAACAGATAAAACAATGAAAATATTAGCTATTGCAGGAAGCAATTCCGATACCTCTATCAATAAACTTTTAGTTACTTACGCGGCATCATTAGTACCGAATGCCGAAGTGGAAACCGTAGACATGAATGACTTCGAAATGCCGATTTACAAGCATCAGCGTGAAGTGGAAAGCGGATTGCCACAGGAAGCAAAAGATTTCGCTGCGAAGATTGATGCGGCAGATATTCTTTTGGTTTCCCTTTCCGAGCACAACGGAACGTATTCCACAGCTTTTAAAAACGTGTTCGACTGGACTTCACGGATCAAGGACAGAGCCGTATGGAATGAAAAGCCGATGTTGCTGATGGCAACTGCTCCGGGAGGGAGAGGCGGATTAGGCGTTTTGGAAGCTGCTGCCAAGCGTTTCCCTTTACATGGCGGAAATATCGTAGATACCTTTACGCTGCCGTTTTTCAATGATAATTTTGATAAATCAGCTCAGAAAATTTCCAATGAAGAGAAAGACAATGAGTTGAAAGAAAAATTAGAGAAGATTTCTACACTGGAATCGATCCTTGAAAAATAGATTTGAAAATTAATATAAAATTAATATCTTTGCAAAAAGAAAAAAGATGAAAATTCAGACCACTTTTAAAGAATGTTTCTCCGAGAAAGGGAATATTGTGGGCTCTGAAATTCTGAGATAAAACAACGGCCGATAATCTACTAAGATTGTCGGCTTTTTTGTTTTTTAAAATTGAATAAAAAGTTTGAAATAAATTTCCAAAGTAGACATGAGCAACACGTACAAATCAGCAGGCGTAGACAAAGAAGAAGGATACAAAACCGTTGATAAGATCAAAAAGGCGGTGGGCGAAACACACAATTCCAATGTACTGAACCATTTGGGAAGTTTCGGGGCTTTCTATGAAATCGGAGGATACCGAAACCCGGTGCTGGTTTCCGGAACTGATGGAGTGGGAACCAAGCTGAAAGTAGCTTTAGACTCAAAACAATATGATTCCATCGGGGTAGACTGTTTTGCGATGTGTGCCAACGATATTCTTTGCCACGGGGCAAAACCTTTGTTCTTCCTGGATTATCTGGCCTGCGGAAAACTGGATTCCGAAATTGCTGCGGAAATCGTTTTAGGAATGGTAAATGCCTGTAAAGATAACAACTGTGCCCTGATTGGCGGCGAAACCGCTGAAATGCCGGGAATGTATAAGCCGGGAGATTATGATGTTGCCGGATTCTGCGTAGGAATCGTTGAAAAAGACGAAATTATCGACGGTTCAGGAATCAAGGTGGGAGATAAAATCATCGCTCTGCCGAGTTCAGGATTCCATTCCAACGGATTTTCCCTGGTACGGAAAGTGTTCCCGGATTTCAACGAAGAATTTGAAGGGAAGCCATTGTACGAAACGTTGTTGGTCCCGACAAAATTATATTACAAAGACATTCACAAAATCCTTGAAGAAGTGAAAGTGGCAGGTATTGCCCACATCACCGGCGGAGGACTGTACGAAAATATTCCGAGAATTATTGCTGATGGCTTATGTGCTTCTATTGACGCCTCAGAAATAAAAATTCCGAGCATTATGCTGGAACTCGAAAAAAGAGGCGGGATAGCGCGCGAAGAAATGTTCGGAACCTTCAATATGGGGGTTGGGATGATCGTGGTTGTAGATGCGGAACATGCTGAAAAAGTACTGCACCTTCTTGACGATGCCTATGAGATCGGAGAAATTACCGAAGGAAACGAAAAGATCAATCTTTCAATATAAGTGTAACAATTTACCAATGTAGCAATTTACCAATCTTAAACATTGTTATATTGTTATATTGTTCCATTGATACATGGCTACATTATACTCTATGAAAAACATCGTTGTGCTCGTTTCAGGTTCAGGAACCAACCTTCAGCGGATCATTGATACCATCGGCAGCGGGGAAATCCCAAATGCAAAAGTATCTTTGGTGGTAGCCGACAGGGAATGTTTCGGACTGGAAAGGGCAAAAAAACATAACATCGAACACGTATTGATTCCGCGAGGAAAAAATTTCAGTGCCGAACTGGGAAAGATCATTCCTGAAAATACAGATCTCATCGTACTGGCCGGGTTTTTATCAATTTTAAAACCTGAATTCTGTGAAAACTGGACCGGAAAAATCATCAACATCCATCCGGCACTGCTTCCGAAATTCGGAGGAAAAGGGATGTGGGGACACCATGTTCATCAGGCGGTAATTGAAGCAAAGGAAAAACAGAGCGGAGCCACCGTACATTTTGTAACACCCGGAATCGATGAAGGCGAAGCCATCCTCCAGAAATCGTTTGAAATAACGGAAGAAGATACGGCAGAAACCATCGCCGGAAAGGTACACCAGGTGGAATACGAAATCTTCCCCCAGGCGATCAACAAGGTGCTGAACAATTTACCAATATAACAATTTACCAATACTACATTGATGCATTGTTACACAGATACATTGTTACATTAAAAAAGAAAATCTAAATAAAAATAAAGACCGGAGGTGAAAGAACCGGTCTACAGTTTGAAATAGCTGTAAAAAGTAAAAAATCGAAAGTAAAATGAGTAAAAAGAGAGTTTTAATCAGTGTTTCTGACAAAAGCGGATTAACCGAATTTGCACAGTTTCTCGAAGCCCGCAATTATGAACTGATTTCTACAGGAGGGACGTTCAAACATTTGAAAGACGCTGGTTTAAATCCCATTCAGATTGATGAAGTAACCGATTTCCCTGAAATGCTGGACGGAAGAGTGAAGACCCTTCACCCGAAAGTACACGGCGGGCTGTTGGCCGTGCGTTCCAATGAAGAACACATGAATACCGTTCAGGAACATGGCATTGGCCTGATCGATATGGTGATTGTGAATCTTTACCCTTTCTTTGAAAATGTAAACAAAGACATTTCCCTTCACGAAAAGGTAGAATTTATCGACATCGGTGGTCCTTCCATGCTTCGTTCTGCGGCTAAAAACTTTGATTCCGTAACGGTAATTACCGATGTGGAAGATTATGCAACTGTACAGGCGGAAATGGAACAGAACGGCGATACCTACATCGAAACCCGTAAAAAGCTGGCAGGAAAAGTATTCAACCTTACCTCAGCTTATGATGCAGCGATCTCAAGAATGCTTCTTGATGAAGAATATCCTACTTATCTGAATGCTTCCTACAAAAAAGTTTCCGATCTGAGATATGGTGAAAACCCACACCAGACGGCTGCTTACTACGTTTCTACTTTCGAGAACGGAGCGATGAAAGATTTTGAACAGCTGGGGGGTAAAGAATTGTCTTTTAATAATTTAAGAGATATGGACCTTTGCTGGAAGGTAGTGACGGAATTTAAAGAGGAAATGGCTTGTTGCGCCGTGAAGCATTCTACTCCTTGTGGAGTGGCCATCGGGACTTCAGCCCTGGAAACCTATCAGAAAACTTTCGAGTGCGACCCGGTTTCCATCTTTGGCGGAATTGTTGCAATGAACTACAAAATCGATGCGGCAACAGCGGAAGAATTGAACAAAACGTTCCTTGAAATCGTAATGGCTCCTGAGTTTGACGAAGCTGCCTTAGAAGTTTTAAGAAAAAAGAAAAACCTGAGAATCATAAAGATCGTAAACCCTGTTTCCGATAAGCAGACTTGGGTAAAGATCGATGGCGGAATCCTGGTACAGGACAACGACAGCATTTTCTCAGACGATATCAAAGTAGTAACGGAAACCCAGCCTACCGAAGAGCAGAAGAAAGCTTTATTATTCTCTCAGAGAGTCGTTAAATATGTAAAATCCAACGCGATCGTGGTTTCCAATGGGATTCAGGCTTTCGGGATCGGTGGCGGACAGGTGAACAGGATCTGGGCAACCCAACAGGCCATCGAAAGAGCGAAGGAGAAATTTTCCGGAACGCTTGTATTGGCTTCCGATGCATTCTTCCCGTTCCGTGACGTAGTGGATTTCTGCGCTCAGGAAGGTATCACAGCCATCATCCAGCCGGGAGGAAGTGTAAAAGATCAGGAAAGTATTGATGCAGCCAATGAGCATAAAATTCCGATGATGTTCACCGCAATCAGACACTTTCTACACTAATTAAAATAGAATTAAAAAATAATTCCGGATTGTATTTATACCATCCAAAATGATATATTTGTAAATTATAGACTAGTTAATTAAATACAGTATGAGAATATTAATCATAGGTGAAGGGGGAAGGGAATCTGCTTTGGCAGTAAAGCTTCAGAATGACCCGAGAATTTCAAAAATGTTTTTTGCCAACGGGAATGCTACCACAGATGTTATAGGACTGAACGTTAATATACCCGATATTAAAGATCTCAGGGATTTTGCCATCAAGGAAAAAGTAGACCTTACCATCGTAGGTCCGGAAGCTCCTTTGGTAGCAGGAATCAGAGATGAATTTAAAAAGCACGACCTTAAAGTTTTCGGCCCAAATCAGAAGGTCGCCAGCCTGGAAGGAAGTAAGGCATTTTCAAAGAAATTCATGCAGACCTATGGTATCAAAACGGCTACTGCAAAAGTATTCGATTCATATAATGACGCTATTGCTTACGTACAGGATCACGAATATCCATTGGTGGTGAAAGCCAGTGGTCTTGCCGGAGGGAAAGGCGTCGTGATCTGTGACAACCGTGAGGAAGCGGAAGCGACCATCCACGATTTCATGATCAAAAGAATCTATGGGGATACAGGAATCAGACTGGTTATCGAGGAATTCCTTGACGGTTTTGAAGCTTCCATCATTGCTTTCTCCAACGGAAACAAGCTCTTCCCTTGTATCGCTGCCAAAGATTATAAAAAAGCAGGAAACGGAGACACCGGACACAATACCGGAGGGATGGGATGTGTAGCGCCAAGCCCTGAATTTACACAGGAGCACTATGCCGATTTTGAGAAAAATATTCTGGAAACAACCGTTAACGGACTGAAAGCGGAAGGATTCAGCTTTAAGGGAATCATCTTCTTCGGGCTGATGGTAACCAAAAAAGGAACATATCTTCTTGAATACAATATGAGATTTGGAGATCCTGAAACCCAGGTATTGATGGCTCTTATGGAAAACAATCTTCTTGATGTAATCCAGGATTGTATGGAAGGAAAAGACATCGAGCTTAAATTCAAGGACGAAAAAGCCGTCTGCCTGGTGATGTGTTCAGGGGGGTACCCGAGAAACATTGAAACCGGTTTCGAAATCGTTGGCGAAGACCGCCTGAAGTACAGCACGCTTCTGTACGCAGGAGCCATCCGGAAAGGAGACAAAGTGGTGTCCAACGGCGGAAGGGTACTGAACATCGTAGCCACCGGAGCCACCTATGAAGATGCCCGCAAAAAAGTATACGAAGACGCAGGTCACGTACATTTCGATTACGGCTTCTACAGAGAAGACATCGGAAAGTTTTAAAATAAATGCCCTGATTTTTCGGGGCTTTTTTTTAAGGAGCCGGGAACCTGCTATCCGCTCATACTCCTCGCGCTCCGGCCTTGCCGGCCCGCTGTGGGGTAACCGCTTCTATCAGGGCTGGGGGAGTGGTCTTTGCAGAAACGGCAGTCTTTTATATAAGATTATCAATAAGATCGGGCTTTATCCCAGTCAAAACATCAATTATCAATCATTATTCATCAATTATAAAAATGAACAACGGTATTATCATCTTGGATTTCGGATCCCAGTACAACCAGCTTATCGGACGAAGAATCCGTGAAATGGGGGTGTATTCTGAAATCTTGCCATTCAATACACCATTAGAAACTTTATTGGAAAAACAACCGAAGGGAATTATCCTTTCAGGGGGACCAAGTTCCGTTAACGCGGAAAACGCCCATCTTGTACAGAAAGAACTGTACGAACAGGGAATCCCGGTATTGGGGATCTGCTACGGAATGCAGCTTACCGCACACCTTTTGGGCGGAAAAGTACATAAAGGCGTAAAAGGGGAATACGGCAAAGCCCACCTCGAAATTGTAAAAGAATCTTCTTTATTGAAAGGAGTAACCAACAATTCCGTGGTTTGGATGAGCCATTTCGATGAGGTAGGAGA
>JAKOOG010000037.1 GCA_022701545.1 Weeksellaceae bacterium
TCTCAAAAAACAGATTCTCTAATGTATTCTTACAATCACAACAAATTGAAGTACAGAAGTCATGCATTGTCTCTGTTTACAGATTATACGCTTGATAGCCTGGGAAAAAAAATAAGTCTCACCTATAATCATTCTTACAATAAAAATATTTCTGATGCTTACAGTAATTCCGATATTTATGGATTAGTTTACAGAAATATCAATTTTACAAATGAAGGTGAGAACAGGTATAGGATCAATAATGTCTTAATAGATGCTGAACTGCCCTTCTCATTCGGAAAACTGGAAGCTGGCGGCGCATATACCCAAATAAATAATAATACTGCGATCACGTATTTTGATAACAATAAGAATATAGATTATACCCAAAGTAATCAATTTGAATATAAGGAGAATACCTGGGCCGCCTATATCTCATTTCAGAAGGATTGGTCAAAAAAATGGTCTTCAAAATTCGGGCTGAGATTAGAAAATACGGATATAAGCAGCTTTTCTCCAACTTTAAATATCACAAATACGAATGGTTATGCAAAACTTTTTCCGACTTTATTTGTAAGTTATAACCCTGATGAAAAGCATTCCTTTTCCGTTTCCTATTCAAAAAGGCTGGACAGACCCGGTTTTTATGATTTGAATCCCTTCAGGTATTATACCAATGCGTATAATTACATTTCCGGAAATCCTTATTTGCTGCCTGTTTATACAAATAGTTTAGAGCTGAGTTATACGCTTAAGAATAATTTTAATTTTATAGCTTATGGGAATTACATTACTGATGGGATTGCTTATCTGACTGAGCTGAATGAAAATAATGCGTTTGTAAATCATCCTGTAAATAACTATGTTCAGAAAAAAGTGGGATTTATAGGAAGCTATTCCTGGAAGATTTGTAAATGGAATTCGCTTTACATAAATGCTGACGGCTACTATACAACGCTGACATCAAAAGAAAATGTGCAGAAAATCCAAGGATTGGGAGGTTGGTTTTCATTGAGAAACAGCATCGAATTAAATAAATCCAAAACGAGTTTAGTGGAGTTGAGTTATACCAATTACCTTCCTTCGAGAGCTCAGTTTATGGACTTAAGTACTAAGAACCAGGCGAGATTCGGAATTAATTTTAAGCAAATGTTTCTAGACAGGAACTTGGTCATTGATTTATTCATTAGTGATCTTTTCAGACAGAATATTACCAGATCTGAGAAACAATATGAAACATTTTATTATTCGCAATATAATGATGTTCATAATAAAGGAATGTATCTCTCTGTAAATTATACTTTTGGAAATAAGAAGGTAGGAGGCATTTATAGGGATAGTAAAAATATTGATAAGAACAGAGGGGGTAAATAAATACAATTATAATTAGCTAAATATATTTGGGAAGAGGTATATGCCCAGAAAAAGAAAACAGATTGTTTAATTAAAAAAAACTTTTCGTATGAAACTTAATAAATTTTCAATGAAAAAGATGTCTACTGCTGAAACAAGCGCAATTAGAGCTGGTTCAGGAGCATCATCGTCATCAGGTTCTACAACTGTATGTACTGGATCAGACCATACTTCTGATGGTACAGACCGTGACTAAATGACAATACAAATTATGGGTTGCCGAATAATAGTAGGCAGCCCTTTTCTTGAAAAACAGATATTGTAGACGGATGAAGCAACCACTAAATGCAAGTGTTTTCAGAAATATTAAAAAGGTGAAAATAATATTCGGTCTGAAAAAAATGGCAGATTTATCTATAAATCATACACCTTAAACAATTATGAAACTTGTTTACCTTAATAATATCTTTATAAATATAATATGATAATAATTTTTACAATTCAATATGATTATTCCACAAACTGTGTAGTAGATTATCTGAATTATTTGGGTGAAAAAGTCGTACGAATCAATGGGGATGATGATGTATATAAGTTTGAATCAATTAATAAATATGGTATTTATTTCAGGAATACTATCACTGGAGAAATTATCAATCTAAAGGAGGCCAAAGCATGTTGGTGGAGAAGAACAGGAATTTCGTATAGGCATTTTATTGATACTGGCATAAATAAGAGTCTTTTAATCGATGGTATAGATATCACACTTTTTACCAAAGATCGAAATCAATATTTTATCGACGAATTTTCAGCATTAAAAAATTATGTTTTTAACAGCGTCTATGAGCACTGTAAAATCAATTTAGGTAAACCTCTTTTTAATCTAAATAGATTGATTGTCATGGATATTGCCGAAAAGCATGGATTGAAAACGCCGGACTATGAAGTTATTCATAATGGGAAACAACTACTTAAGGCTAAAACCGAGCTGGGTGGTGCCGTTACCAAAGCGATTTCAAACGGTATCTATGATGATATTGATAATCATAGATTTTATACGTATACAGAACTATTAGAAGAAGATTTTTACCGGGATAATCAGAAAAATGTATTTTTCCCCTCATTAATTACAGGTTTGGTCAAAAAGAAAATTGAAATCCGGACCTTTTATATTGAAGGTCATTTTTTTTCCATGGCCGTTTATTCTCAGTCAAATGAAAAAACCAAAGTGGATTTTAGGAAATATGCCAACAATAGATTTGAACCTTATAAATTACCTGATGAAATAGAGGAAAAATTAAAAAAGATTTTTGAAGATCTGAAACTGAATTGTGGTTCGGTTGATTTAATTGTAGACAAAGACGGGGAGTATATATTTTTGGAGATTAATCCGGTTGGGCAATATAGTATGACCAGCGACCCCTGTAATTATAATTTAGATAAAATAATAACCAATTACTTAGTAGATGGAAGAGTTGAAATTAATTAAATTAAGCCCTGATGAACTTGAAAACTTACCTTTATATTATAGAAAAATATTCTATAATGTCCTTACCAATAGTAAAGAGGATAAAAAATTGATCAAGTACAGCGCAAATTTCCAATGTAACATTATGTGTGACAATTATTCCGCGAGGGAAATTTCAAAATCCATAAATCATAAAATATTCTCAAAAAATGAATAATCTGTATTTCATTATATCATCATCATGTAAACTGGTCATCGGTTATTCGAGAAGTGTAATCATCGATTATTCAAGAGGAGATATCTATTTTATCGACAATCAATATGCTGAACTCATCGGAGAAATAGACAGAAAGAAATTAGTTGATATTAAAGATGATATTGAAGATGCTGAATCTCTTGCATATTTTCAGGAATTCTTATCATTTATGACAGAAAATGAATTGGCTTTTCTGATAGAAGATATTAATAGATTTCCTAAAATAAGTGATGAAGTAGATGAAGATT
>JAKOOG010000045.1 GCA_022701545.1 Weeksellaceae bacterium
AGCAATCCCTGTCACAACGATGAATAATAATCCGAATACCACCATATAAATGCTGTAATGATCTCCATATTCAATATACCCAAAGTAGAATAGAATCCCGATTCCCAGCATAATAGAAATAGTGAAGAAGCTGACTATTCCCAGGATAATATTGCTGAAAAACCTGATTTTTTCAAGCAGGAATTTACGGTAATTGTTTTCAGGCATCAGAATTTTTTAATAAATTTAAATAAAATTTTCTGTGTCTGTTCAGTATATTTCAATGACTTTTAAGGTTACTGTACTTGCAGCAAATGGCTGTATCTGTTTTTAATCTTTGGATATACCACTTAATCCTTAACATCAATTTCAAATGAGAAACTCCCCAGCTCCATTGAAAGTTCTTTATTATATCTTACCTGCTTGTATGCTTACCTGCTTTCTGAGCTGCAGGGGAGATCGTGCACAAAATTATAAAGAGAGTACAAATATTCCGGAAGCTAAGGAAATAAAGGAGAGTAAAGCCGCGATATTCCTGACCTATCTGGATGCGCTGGTAAAACTTCCCGACGCAACATTTAATGAGGCCGGTATTAAGTCTGTAAATCAGAACTATGTAAGTGAATTGCCGTTAGTAATGCATGATTCGATAAAAGAGGAAAATAAACAGGATATCATCATGCAGTATTACAAAAATAATCAGACCTCTCCTGAAGTGGAATCGGCGATGGTAATTCTTATTCCCAAAAACATTACGGATTCTCTGGCTGTTTTGGATTTCACATACCATTTCGGGCCTATCACCGATGAAAAACTATTGATCGGGATTACGGAACAGCCTCGCCCCGTACATATCAAGGTTGCTTCTGACCGGGAAATTAAGTTAACCTTCAGAAATGAGATCAACCGGGATCAGGCAGGTGTTACCATGGTGGAAATCTTAAATTACCGGTAATCAATCATCATTACCGTTTCAGATTATTTTCTTTTTTATAGATTTCGCTGTTACGCTCCCTAATGAAATCCAGATAAGTAAAATGGGCAGGTTTATTTTTTTTTATACTCAAGAAATTCCCCGTAATAGCCAAATGCGCCGCCTGTTCTGGCAGATAATGAAGCTTCTTCATTTAAGACAGAGCAGTATTGACCGAAAGTACATTAGCCAGTATCAGACTTATATTAAATACTCGTGTTTTATTTTAACCCGGGTTTTTCAGGCCCGGGTTTTTCCATTTCTTTCTTCACAGAAGGGATTTGGTTGTTTACAAAAAAACTCAGAACAACAAATAATTGTGGTTCATTTTAAGAATTAATGTTTATGATGATTAAAGTTGATGAGGTGTCCGGCAATCAGGCCCGCTGCACCGAAGTAAATAAGAGGCAAATGCACTTCGAAGATCATGTCCGCAAAAACGGAAACTGAAATGAGCAGGATGGAAACGGCAAATAATGCTTTCAGCCATTTTATCCGGGTCTTCTTCGAAATCCGGTAAACCACAATGGCTCCAATCAGCAGGAAAGCTAAATCAACGAACGGATTATGCGAAATTCCCAGGGGAACAATCATCAGCAAAGGAAAGACGACACAGTGAATCAAACAAAGTACAGCGGCTGATATTCCGACAACATCTAAAATTTTCGATTTCATAAAAGTAATATTTAAGTTTCTTAGGGTAGCGCTTTTGCAAAAGTATAAATAATAATTATTAATGCAATTAAGTTGCATTAATAATTTAATATAAATTACATCTTCAACATATAATTTGAGTTCATGAGAATATCTGGCATATTATTCGATGAGGAATTTAAATCTCTAGGAGTTGTAGTTGATTCATACAACTCATGCAGATGAAAAGATGACACCAACTATAAATAAATCATATGAAAAACAACATCTTTAAATGGACCCTGGCCATGAGTACTCTGGTCCTGACGTTTTCATGCTCCAAGAAGAGCGACGCCAAAGAATCCCGGGATATGACAACCGGTGATTCTGCAAAAACAACAGCCATCAAGCCTACCGGAACAGCACCTGAATGGGGCAAAACCATGAAGCCCGAAATGCTGGCAGTTATTGAAAAGCTGGGCAGCTACGGGGACAAGCCTATTGAAACCCTGACCCCGCAGGAAGCCCGTAAAAATCATACACCGACCGATGCGGTAATGGATCTTGTAAAAGAAAATAACATTACCATGCCGGCACCAAAAGTAGACACTACCGGAACTGATATTGACGTTACCGGCGGAAAGATCCATCTTCGGATGTATACGCCAAAATCAGGCAACGGCCCTTTCCCTGTGATCGTGTATTACCATGGTGGCGGATTTGTAATTGCCAATCTTGATGTGTACAATGCTTCCGCGCAGGGACTGGCCGAACAGACCGGGGCTATTGTGGTTTCAGTAGCGTACCGTCAGGCACCGGAACATAAATTCCCGACAGCCCACAATGATGCTTTTGCCGCTTATGAATGGGTAGTAAAAAATGCAGCGAGTATAAAAGGAGATCCTAAGAAAATTGCCGTTGCCGGAGAAAGCGCCGGAGGAAATTTAGCGGCCAACGTTTCCATTATGGCGCGCGATAAAAAAATCATGCTGCCTTTGCACCAGATTTTGGTATATCCGATTGCGCAATCTGATATGAATACTGCGTCCTACGTGAAATATGCAAATGCAAAACCGCTGAACAAAGCAATGATGGCATGGTTTACAAAAAATTATGTTAATGCCATGAGCGAAGCAAAAGATCCGAGAATTTCTCTGGTTAGTGCTGATCTTAAAGGCCTGCCTCCGACAACCATTATTACCGCAGAAATAGATCCGCTGAATCAGGACGGAAAAATGCTTGCTGAAAAACTTACTGCTGCAGGCGTTAAAGTAGACAGTAAAGATTACACGGGGGTTACCCACGAATTCTTCGGGATGGCGATTATTGTTCCAGAAGCCAAGCAGGCGCAGGCCTATGCCTCTGAAAAATTGAAAGCAGCCTTTAAATAATAGAAACATAGAAATACCTTATTTTTTAATCTCCCGTAAAGTGAATCTTTACGGGAGATTTTATATAGAATAGTCAGATGGTTTTTAATAAGGCTCACTTTTTTACGTGTAAACCGTTAAAATAATGTAGATTTATCGTTAATTTAAGAGTCAATGAAACAGCTTTCCAAGGGGCAATTTTACGGTGAAACCAACTTCAGAAGAAGTGTAGATTCATTGACACTTACAGACACCGTTTATACCCATGATTTTGTCGACTGGCATTATCATGAAACCCCTTACTTTACATTTCTGCTGCAGGGCGGCCTTACTGAAGGGTATAAAAAGGAACGGAAAAATTTTACGGCCGGGAGTATTCTGTTTCACCACTGGGATGAGTGCCATTATAATCATAAGCCAGCCGGAGCCGCCAGAGGATTTCATCTGGAAATCGATCACCAGTTTTCAAAAGATTACGACCTGTCGCTGCAGAACCTTCAGGGAAACCGTGAAATACATGATCCTTCACTGAAAATTTTATTTTACCGGCTGATGGCCGAAAGCAGATCAAAGGACCCGTTCAGTGAAATCGTCATTCAATCATCGGTACTGGAAATCTTTTCGGTTTTAAATAGCCAATCGACGGTTGAAGAAAAGCGTACGCCGCCATGGGTAGGCCGGGTCAGGGAAATTCTGAATGAGCATGATCATGCTTCGCTAAGCCTGAACGAAATAGCCACTATCCTCAATATTCATCCGGTCCATTTATCCAGGAGCTTCAAAAAATATTTTCACTGCACCATGGGAGAGTATGTGCGGAAAATAAGAATTGAAAAAGCTGTACTTGATCTGCTGAACAGCAATCAATCTTTAACCACGATTGCCCATGATCGCGGGTTTGCGGATCAGAGCCACTTGATCAGGATTTTCAAAGCCTATCTGGGAATGAATCCGTCATCCTATAAAAAAATGCATAAAATGTTAATCTGATCCTATTTTTTCTAATGGTTTTCCATGAATTTTGTCCGGTATCCTAAATTTATACCTTATGAAAAACAGATTACTGATCATCTGCTTATTCGTGATCACCGCACTGAGCGCCCAACGTCAGAAAGCTTCTGATTCTGAACATTTACCTGCTGAAAAGATCGGAAAGATTTTGTTTCTTCCTTTTTTTAAAGATCTTAATCAGATTAAGGAAAGTGATTTTATTAAAGAATATACTTTAACCAATACCAGTAATCTTTCTTTCGTTGCATTTTTTGACAGGCCGCTTACAGAATATACTGCTCGGTTAGATCCGGATGTAAAAAGGGATTCTTTGTTTAAAATTGGGAATTACCAGTTTGCTTTATGGATTGATGACAAGGAAATATACCGGAGCAATCTTCTGCCCGGCGCCCCTCAGCGGGAGGTGCAGGATTCGGCTCTTATACTCAACAGGCCTCTGATCAATAACATCAACGGACAGGGCTCATGGAGCGAATCTTTCTGGAACCGGCTGATGAACAACGGCGGGGAAGAGGCACTGAAAGATGGGCGGCATCACCTCCATATGGAAATCCGGCCTTACATTAACGTGAATCACCAGGTTAAAACGGGACCTTTAATGGCAAGCGGCGAACTCATCTTGCAGGTATCTCGGAATCCTGTAATCGACATCCTGAAAATTGCCTTACACGCACCCAGGCCTTACGACGGGTTTCCGGTCTCCTCAGAATCATTTGACACCACCAAAATAAAACAATTAAAAGGGCTGATCAATGAAGGCGTATTCAAACGGATCAACAGCATAATAGTCATCAACAAGGGGAAACTGCAGATCGAAGAATATTTCAACGGCGAAGACCGGAATACCCTGCATGATCCGAGATCGGTCGGGAAATCTTTTGCTTCCACGCTGGTTGGGATAGCGGTCGGCAATAAATTCATCGCCAGCGAAGATCAGAAACTCGGCACTTTTTATGATTTTAAAAGCTATAAACACCCCGGAGGCAAAAACGAAGCAACCATCAAAGACCTTTTAACGATGTCTTCCGGGTTTGAAGGAAACGATGATGACCCTGATTCTCCCGGGAATGAGGAGAAGATGTACCCGACGGATAACTGGACCGACTTTGTTTTGAACCTGCCATATGATCCTGTTTTGAAAAACAAGTGGCACTATTTTACAGCAGGCACGGTTTTGCTTGGTGATCTCCTGAACCGGTCGGTTCCCGGAGGACTGGAAAAGTTTGCCGTAGAAAGGCTGTTTGGACCATTGAATATTAAAAATTACCGCTGGGAATATACCCCGCAGAACCTGCCCAACACCGCAGGCGGAATCCGGATGAATGCCCTGGATTTTGCAAAATACGGCCAGCTTTACAAAAACCGCGGACGGTGGAATAAAAAACAGGTTATTCCTGAATCCTGGGTAAAAAAAACACTGACCCGGCAGGTACGGATCCCAAACCGGAAAGAGGAATATTACAGCTACCTGTTCTGGAACAAGAGCTTTAAGGTCAACAGCCGGGAAGCCGAAGCTTTTTACTGTGCGGGAAACGGAGGCAATTACATTCTTATTTTTAAAGACCTTCCTATTGTAATCGTAATCACAGCAAGTGCTTATGGCCAGAGCTCTGCCCACTCCCAGGTCACAAAAATGCTGGAAAGCTTTATTCTTCCGGCTATTCTTTGATAAAAACGGGTTTGAATTTATACCACAGCAACATCAATACAAAATAAGAAAGTCGTTCTATCATTTTACAGTATTTTAATTCCGGAAATAATGGGAAACCGCCTTTTACTCCGTTCATAACCTTTATGACAAATCTACTGCAGGTGTCTGTTAAATTGATAGGCATAAACAACAAACAGTAAGAAATTAAATATACTAATTCAATAAATAATTAAAAAAATAAATGTGAATTTATTAATTTAAAATGTCTGTGTTTTCATTACAATTAACTTCTCTTTAAATGTAAAATAGGTATTTTTATCTTCATTCGATTGCATTTGTAGATATAAATCTGCAGAATAATTTACGGGTCTAATGATATATTGTATTTTTTTGTCAAAATATTTATGAGATTTGTAAAATGTTAAAATAGGAATTTCTTTGTTTAATTTATGAAATAAATAAACAGGCAGTACAGAATAAATCATTCTGGAGAATAAGAATGAAATTGAAAATGTATTTCTGTTCACAATGAGTCCACAAATAGATTTCTCGTGTAGAAATTACACTTTTTTTCATCAAATATTTTAATCCTGAGATAATAAAGCCCAGCGGATACATGAAAAATAGAAAGAAATAGAAAGACTTGCTTCTCGGCAAGCCTTATAAACTTAAAATGCAGATGTTATAAAAAAAGGTTTTTAATATGATTATAATCATGTTCCGCATTTTTTTATATATTTGTTAGAACATAACAATATTAATCAAGAAAAATTTATATGAAAAAAGTTTTATTACTTCCATTAGTAGGCTGTTTTTTTATCGCAAAATCCCAAGTAGGGATAAATAATAATATCCCTTCAAGCACACTGGATATTTCAGGATCATTGGAAGGAAGCTACCGTGAAATCACCGCCAACGGGTCTTTGTCCGCTACGGACTATCATGTATCATTTGCAGGGACCTCCGCAGCAACCCTGAACTTACCCCAAATGTCTACAGCAGATGGCTCTGCATCGGATTTCCGGGGCCGGAAATATTTTGTAAAAAACAACAGTTCCGCAAACAATCTCACTTTAGCGGCTGCTTCAGGCCAGACGATACGGATCGGAGGAAGCAATGCGGCAAA
>JAKOOG010000097.1 GCA_022701545.1 Weeksellaceae bacterium
GGAAGATGATGAAATTTTAATTGAAAGCTTTTTAGACGGCATGGAAGTTTCCGTGGGCGTTATTGATTATAAAGGAGAGACCATTGTTCTCGGAATCACAGAAATTGTTCCCCAGAATGAATTTTTCGACTATGAAGCAAAATACGAAGGGGCTTCCGAAGAAATTACGCCTGCCCGCATCGACGGTGAAACGAGGATCCGTATTGAAGAAATTGCCAAAAGAGCCTACAATTCTTTGGGAATGAGCGGTTTTTCCAGAAGTGAATTTATTCTGATGGATGGCATTCCGTATATGCTTGAAATGAACACCAACCCCGGATTTTCTCCTGCCAGCATCCTTCCGCAGCAGGCCAAAATTTACGGAATTTCCATTACCGACCTTTGTGGAAACGAAGTCGAAAAAGCTTTATCTAAAAATTAAAACGTATGAAAATTGCTGTTTTCCCGGGTTCATTCGATCCGATTACTTTAGGTCATTACGATATCATCGAACGAGCGGCACCGCTTTTCGACAAGCTGATTATCGCCATCGGACAGAATTCCCAGAAAAAATATATGTTTCCGCTGGAAAAGAGAATTGAATTTATTCAGAATTCTGTCGCCGAATTCCCGAATGTGGAAGTGGACTTCTTTGAAGGACTCACCGTCGATTACTGTTTTGAGAAAAATGCCCAGTACATCATCCGAGGCCTACGAAATCCTGCCGATTTCGAATTTGAAAAAGCCATTGCCCACACCAACAGAACGCTGGCCCATAAAAAGCTGGAAACGGTATTTCTGCTGACCTCTTCCGGAAAATCCTTCATCAGCAGCAGCATTGTCCGGGAAATCATCAACCACGGCGGAGAATACGGGTTGCTGGTTCCGGACTCCGTGAGGGTGGAAAAATGAGTAACGGATATTATCCCATAATATATAAAGAGGAGCCCTATTAATCATTACCAAAAAAATGCACGAACAGTTCAATTTTGCCATAGAAGTCCTCGGAACGATCTCCTTCTCGATGTCAGGGAGCTTTGCGGCGATGCAGAAACGCCTCGATCCTTTCGGGGTGCTGATTATAGCCTTCGTCACTTCGGTAGGCGGCGGAACCGTACGGGATCTCCTGCTGGATATTCCGGTATTCTGGATGCATGACCTGTTGACCTGCGCGTTAATTATCCTGACCAGCATCTTTACGATGATTTTTAAATCTTTTGAAAAGAATTTCAGGGTGACCTTATTTATTTTCGACAGTTTCGGACTTGGGCTGTTTACGATTATCGGTGTCCAGAAAGGATTAAACGCAGATATTCATCCTTTAATCTGTATTGGATTGGGCACCATTACCGGCTGTTTCGGAGGAATCATCCGGGATATCCTGCTCAACAGGATTCCTCTTATTTTCAGGAAAGAAATTTATGCGACCGCCTGCATTGTGGGCGGTTCAGCGTTTTTATTACTGACGAAATTCACCACATTAACCTATACCGTTATTCAGATTTTCACGATCCTTTTAATTGTTGCCATCAGAACCTTAGCGGTAAAATACCATTGGCAGATCCCGAAATTTTATGGCTATGAGAATAATGCGGAGATGTAGTTTAACCTAAACCCGGGTTAACAGGCAGGAAGATGGGTGCCGGATGTTGGAAGTTTTGCAGTCAATATCTCAACTGACTGTTTGAATATCAAATAAGGTTATTTCTCCAATACCTGAGCCGTCACTTAATTTGACAAAATAAAAAAGCATCTAATAAATTTAGATGCTTTCATTTTTCTATAGAATATTCTCCGATGATTATGAGAATTTCCCTCTGTTTCTCATATTCGGATTATGCATATGTTTCTGCATGGTCGGCATTTTAAGCTGGTCTTTCATCATTTTGATCTGGTCGGTCATCATTCCGGCACTGTCCAGTCTTTTGGCTTCGTCCAATAACTTCTGTCCTTCCTGTTTTCTTCCTTTGGAGATGGCTGCAGCGGCAAGGTTCAATGTTGCCATAGCCCGGTCATGTTTCATGTTCAAGCCGTATTCCAGGGCTTTTTTCATGAAAGGCTCTACTTTGGTCGGGTGATCCTGAGCCTGGGTAAGTCCCATAAGATAATGGTAATATCCATATTGGGTCTTATGAAGCTGGGCTTTATAATCTGTAATATTTTTAAGCCATTCCGCGGCTTTTTCCATATTCTGTTTTCTCAGCTGCCAGAAAGCCAGAAGGATGTATTCATTTTTAAAGAAAATAAGAATTGGCAATGCTGCTAAAAGAAACACCACGATTCCCCAACCCAAACTTCTCGTAAAGATCATCAGGTAAAGTCCTGAAAGGATAAGAACTGCTGCAACGGCAATTTTTATATATTTATTCATTCGTAAAATTTAGAAGTGCAAAGATAATAAATTTAGGGTTCAAAGTTTAAGGTTCAAGGTCTAAAGTTTACGTTGAACTCTGAGATATGAACTTTAAGCATCAAATCTTTTCATAGGTCTGAAAACAGAAATCGTAGGGGTTCTTTTCATCTTTTTCATAGCAGGTTTCATCGGTCTTCTTCCAGACTTTAGGATCGATCTTAGGAAAGTAGGTATCCGCTTCAAGTTCTGCTTTCACCAACGTTACCTCAAGCCGGTCCGCGATCTCCATCGTCTGCTCATAGATTTTTCCGCCCCCGATGATGAAAATTTCCTCATCGATTTTTTTGGCAAACTTCACGGCTTCCTTGATGCTCCCTACAATCAGGATACCCTCCTCAAACCAGTCGGTTTTCCGGGACACAACAATATTGGTACGGTTGGGCAGCGGTTTCCCGATGCTTTCATATGTTTTTCTTCCCATGATCACCGGATGCCCCGAAGTGATCTCTTTAAAGTGTTTTAAATCTTTCGGAAGATGCCAGAGCAACCGGTTCTCAAAACCGATCCCGTTCTTCTCTCCCATGGCCACCACAATTGTCGTCATTAAAATAAATTTTTACAAAATTAGCACATAATTTGTATATTTGGTTAGCACAAAAAATATTAAAAAAATTTCAAACTATGAAAAATAAAGGTTGTCTGAGCGCAGGAACCATTGGTATCGCTCTCCTTGTCATTGTTGCTGTCCTGTTTTTCTGGGGCAAAAGCGGATACAATAATTTCGTAACGAAAGAACAGAACGTTAACACCAAATGGTCCAACGTGGAAACCGTATATCAGAAAAGAGCCAACCTGATCCCGAATCTTGAAAGAACCGTAAAATCGTATTCCAAATTCGAGCAGGAGACATTGACGAAAGTAGTGGAAGCCCGCTCCAAAGCAACCTCTATCAATATCGATCCTACGAATATGACGGAACAGGATCTTGCCAAATTCCAGGCAGCTCAGGGTGAATTATCAGGGGCTTTGAGCCGTTTGATGGCCGTGGTGGAATCTTATCCTAACTTAAAGGCAGATCAGCAGTACATCAATTTCCAGAGAGAATATACGGCAATCGAAAACAGCATCAGAAC
>JAKOOG010000101.1 GCA_022701545.1 Weeksellaceae bacterium
TTCAGGCTTCTTCCATCTTTTGGAAACAGCTAAAACAAAGCCCTTTCCCCAGCCTCCGGTATCGTTGCAGATATGGGCAATGATTTGAGTTCCTGATGTTGACGGGTTGGTAGCGTCACCTTTTATATATCTGATCTCCTTCATGATTTTGTTTTCTGATTATAATTGATAATTAAATTTTTCTGAAGTCCTTTGAGTACGGAGAAAACGATCCCCACATTTCATCAAACTTGACGTTCAGTTTTCCGGGTTCAAAAGGTTTGTCCAACTGATCAAGGCAGGTAACCACCAGGTTTTTTCGTTGGGCTAAGCCATATCCTTCATCTACCTTTAAGGCGTAATCCAGCAGTTGGTAATCCAGATCTCCGATGCGGAAGGCTCCCTGATAGTCATTGAACGTACAGGTTTCCTCTTCATTGTTCCGTAACCGAAGTTCCCGTTCACTGCTCATCCATCCGTTTCCGTGACGGGTGCCGTAGCTTCTCGTCACATAGAGCATTTCGATATGACCGATTCCCAGCTGCCGGCATATTTCACGGGCATTTTTTGAAGTGGTATGGGCATAAGTCACATTCGGAAATACGCCGTGGTCCATATCCAGCAGGATTCCCTGGCTGCCTTCAAAGATCAGATGGTCAAAACTTTCCAGGTGGCCGTAGCCTTCAATGTTCCAAGACATCTCATCGACGGCATGAAGGAAATATTCGAGTGCCTGCTGTATTTCTTCGCCTTCGGAAAAGCCGTAATACAAAGCGATGCCTTTCAGCTTTTCGATCAGCATCGGTCTCGGTGCGATAAGGTCGGCCGCAAACAGCCGGTAAGGGCTTTCATGCCTTTTCATCGTGGCACCGACTCCTTTTCCGCAGGTTCCGTGTTCCGTATTCCGAACATCTTTCCTGTTGTGAAGGACATCAAAAGGAGTCGTTACTTTAGCCAATGGATGAATATAAAGTCTGGTATTCCCGTTTTTGGTTTTCAGTTCTTTCCATTCATTATACATAAAAACGGGATGGATGGTGCAGTGTTCGGTAAAATAAGACGGCAGTCCACGCAGTGCCCCGCTGCAAAAGCTGGAATGCACATGCTTCCGGTCACCGATCATCACCGTGTGCGCTGCCTGCTGCCCTCCCGAAAAACGGATGACCACTGCCTCCGGATTCCGCGCTGCCAGAAAATCGGTGGTAATGCCTTTGCCTTCATCACCGAATCCAAGTCCTATAACGATTTCTGCTGTTTTCATCTTAAAAACCGCTGAATCATTCCACTCCATCCTTCCCGTTGTTCGTGTTCTGCATGTTCTCCTGCTTTATGGGTCTTGCATACTATTTCTTTGATCACATACGGAACGTCCCGGTAATCGGTGATCGATACGCAATTCCTTCCCAACAGGTCTTTCCATCCGCGGTCGGCCCGCATCGCCTGGTCTGAGTGCAGGACATTGATGTGGTAGACTTCATATTTCTTTTTTGCTTCAGCCAAAAGTTCCTTCTGGCTAAAAGTTTGCTGGCCGGATCCCATAATCTCCCGGATGGCAGAGGCGGGAAGCGTATTCAGGCAGGGTTCATCACCCACTGTAAACAGCAATCCTTTCTGATTTCTTTTTTCAAAAGCATCGGTCCGGGTATGGAAAGCGGCAAAATACCAGGCAAGCAGGTAACTCTCTCCGCCATTTCCGCCACCTCCGGATTCAATGTAGGTTCTGGTCAGCCACATGTCCAGCTCTTCATCTCCGGATTCAAACTGCCCGACCTGCAACGGATAGCTGTCGCATTCATGATCCCCGATTCCCATAAAGAGAAGCGCTGCATCCGGAACCCCGCCCTGGATAATTCCGCCCATCAGCTTGGGAAGCCCTTCCTGGATCAGGTTATATGGAATATGGCCCATGCTTCCGGTAACATCCAGTCCTAAAATAATCGGAAATGACTCCGGGTGTACGGATGAATCCCGCGCTTCCCTGAAGAAGACGCCATCCGGGTTCATTGATTCGTGTGCTCTTCTTTCTGCGTTTTGAGTGAAAATTTCACCTGCACTTTTTGATGCATATCCCATCTTTCTTGCTCTGTCGAAACGAGCGTCCATGTCGTATCTTGTACTTCCCATAACGTAAATTTTAGTTAAAGACTGATTTTATGGTTACCCGTTGCATTCCGGGCCTTATTTTAATGCAATACGGAAGTTTGGTTCTATCCGTTTACTGTTCTTTTGTATACATGATGTCTGTCCTCAGCACAAATTTTAATCCGTTGATTAGCGTTTTTCCTTCGTGCCTTAAAGGATGATGGAAAACGAGAGCGGAACCTTTCTTCGGAGCAACAGTGAACAACCCTTCAAATTCGGTTTCCCCGCCTTCAAAATCGTCGTTCAGATAGATCAGGAAGGTGTAAAAGCTTTTTTCATGTTCATTCCTGATATAGCTTCCGTCGCGGTGCATCTTAAACCGTTGTCCCGGCGAATATTTATAGATTCTGAACATCTCATTAAAGCCTGTGACCTTGTAATTTTTATGGGTCTGAGGAAGAAACCCGGAGGCTTTCTGAAACAGGTTTTCAGCCAGTTTATTATCGAAAACTATCAGCCGGTCATTGTTTCTGATGCCTTTGCTCATAACCTGCCGGCCCTGCATATTGATCTTTGCTTCTTCAAAAACTTTGTCTTTTGTCAGTTCAATATAATGATCGCATTCTTCATTCGTCAGGAAATTTTCGATCAGGAAGATCTCCGGATGCAGTATTGTCTTTTCCATAGTATCATGTGTTTGGTATTGTGTTTTACCTTCAGTTCGTCCCGTACTTC
>JAKOOG010000130.1 GCA_022701545.1 Weeksellaceae bacterium
CCCGCAGGAATTGACAATTAATAATAACAAATTAACATTTAAACAAAACATGTAGAAAAAATGGAAACGCAACAAGAAACATGGCAGAACATGAACGGAAAAATCTTCCGCAACCCTATCACACAGCTGGTAGAAGAAGCCATCCTCCGCGAACAGGCCTTAGGCCACCGATTGAAAGTATGTGTGGGATCGGATTCCCATGTGTATGGTGACGCTATCAATTATGCTACGGCAGTCGTATTCATCCGGGAGGGAAAAGGAGCGTTTACCTTTATCAGAAAAGAAAGAGAATTCCAGCGCATCAGCATCAAAGAACGGATGCTGAACGAAGTTAACAAATCCGTAGAAATAGCCTATGCAATCTGTGCGGTGCTGGATGCTTATGGAGTGGAAATGGAGGTACACGCAGACATCAATACCGATCCGGATTTCAAATCCAACGTTGCATTGAAGGATGCGATGGGATATATTCTCGGAATGGGATACGTATTCAGAGCGAAACCTTTTGCCTTTGCCAGCTCCAACTGTGCCGATATGATGGTGTAATCAATAAGCCAGGAAGCAGGATGATGAAGGCCGGAAGTTTTTTAACAGTAATTCTACTTCCACGATCCGGCTTTTATCTTAAAACTAAAAAATTAAAAACCATGAAAACCATTTTAATCATCAACGGAGAAACATACTGGCGGGATTATTTCGCAGGATATCATATCGTCCAGAAGAAAATCCAGAACGTGGAATGTGTGGTAAAGGATTCGTCTTTATATTTTATTGATGCTGACGGAGCCTGTAAGCCGGATATTATTTTCTGGAGGCTGGGCGCTGTAAATCCCGAAGCAAAACACCGCAGTATATTGGAGTTGATTGATTACTCTGGAATCCCCTGCGTAAATTCAGCTTCCACACTATTAATGGGTTATGACCGGTTATCCATGCTGAACAGGTTGAAGAAGCTCGGCTTACCTGTTATTGATTTTAATGCGGCTACCGGCACGGCCCAGCTCAGAAATCTTAAAGTGAAATTTCCTTTTGTCGTTAAAGTGGGAAACCATCATGGCGGATACGGAAAAAGTCTCGTTACAGACGAAGAGCAATGGGAGGAACTGAAAGACCTGCTGTTTATTCATAACGATTACGTAACCACGGAAAAATTTATAGATTATCAGTACGATATCCGTTACCTGGCTGTAAATGATAAGGTATGGGCGATGAGAAGAAAAGGCAGATATTGGAAAGCCAATTCTTTAACCCGGGAATATCAGCTGATCAGACCGGAGGAAGAATGGATCGAAAAAGTAAAACAGTTGCAGGAAAACATCATGGCTGATGTTGTGGCGATTGATGTCCTTCAGACAGAAAACGGAGAACGGTTTATTCTGGAATACAACGATATTCCTGGATTGTCAGGATTTCCGGAACAGGCAAAAATAGAATTGTCAAAGATTGTAAAAAATAAATTAAAATAATAAAAACCGATAGCCATGTTTTTTTTAGTCCAGGCAAACATATATCTCGATCCCGATCATTACAGGATTTTTGAAGCGCTGGAAGAACTGAAGATTGACTACGGGGAGGTCAATATTCCTCCGACGGCGGATAAAATAGATTTTGAAACGGACCGGAAGGATGTTTTCGCGTACGGATCCGTAACCATCGCCAGACTGGCTAAACAAAAGACCAATTGGTTTCCCGGCTCATTTTATGGTGGTAACCATCTCTATGAAGTTTATTCAGCATATTATGGAGCGCATCTTCTGAATCATGAAGTTACGGTTCACAAAATTTCTGAAAAGATGATCTGGGAAAAAGATGAAAAGAAATTTATCAAGCCTTATCATGAAGCCAAGATTTTTACAGGCAGGGTTTTCAGCGAAACCGAATGGAAAGATTTTGTATTTGAATCTCTGGAAAATCCATCCAGCCGGATTACGGAAAACTCTGTAATCCAGGTTTCCGAAGCAAAGCGGACCATTAAAGAAGCAAGGCTCTGGATTGTGGGCGGTCAGATTATCGATGCCGGATATTACAGATTTAATGACCAGGCGCCTTTTGAAGAAAAAGTGCCGGAAGACGGACTTGTTTTTGCCAGGGAAATGCTCCGGCTTTTTAACCTCGAAGAAGCATTCGTCATGGACATCTGTTTAACGGATGAAGGCTGGAAGATTGTTGAAATCAATTGCATCAACAGTTCCGGATTTTATCCCAATACCAATGTGAAAAGTATTATCAAAGCATTGAATATTTACTTTTCAAAATAAAAGCAACATCATGGAAACAAAAAGATTACTATTTCTGGATGATATCCGGTCTCCGAAAGACGCTTATCATTATACAAAACAGGAGATTTTCGGAAGAGAAGACTGGCACATCGCACGGAATTACCACGAGTTTGTCGGATGGATTCTTGAAAATGGGCTTCCGGAGATGATCTCTTTCGACCATGATCTTGCTGATGTTGAGAAAACCAGTCAGGATTTTGTTGAGAAAACCGGCTACGACTGTGCGAAATGGCTGATCGCATATTGTATGGATCACGGCCTGGAATTGCCGCAATATTATTGCCATTCCATGAATCCGGTGGGAAAGCAGAATATCGAAAGCCTTTTAAATAATTTTAAAAAACGGTGATGGATATTTTCAGATTCATACAGAAAATAAAAAACCATCTGCAGCTCAGTTTTGATGAGGTGGACGGGTGGTTTGAGAAAGATAGGAAAACGTTGGATCATCAGCCTTCAAACGGAGGCTGGACGGTCCGGCAGATCCTGGAACATCTTTATCTGACGAATTTTTACCTGCTGATCCTTATTGAAAAAGGTTCGCGAAAGGCACTTCGGAACCCTGGAGGTCTGGACCCGGATGTTGAAATACGAAATTATGTTTTCGACAGGGAAAAGTTTGAAAAAGTAGGAGAGTACGGTGCTTTTGAATGGATCAGGCCCAACCATATGGAACCGAAAGGAGAAATGGAACTGCATGAAATCAGAAGCCTGATTTCTATGCAGCATGAACAATGCCT
>JAKOOG010000143.1 GCA_022701545.1 Weeksellaceae bacterium
AATCATGATTGGCCGTTTACCTTTGACCCCATTGAAAACCAACCCGTCAAAATTAACTTGCGAAGCAAAATTGACCATTCACTATTCACATTATTGATGCGGCCCATCACAACCTGGAGGGGAATTGTTGTGAAATATTTACCGGTTCTGCTTCTTACTTCTGATGAAGGTTCAGATAGAATTTCCTTACCTTAAAATTGACCATTTACTTGCGAAGTAAAATTCACTATTCACCGTCTATCTTCCGTTAAAACGCTTCTTCGATCTTTGAGTTTTTCCGGAGGATCATCAGGAGAACGAAGATCAGGATCATACAGCCGGTGAGAAACTGGAGGATCAGCGCGGTCTGATTTGAAAAATGCCCCAATGTGTTGGTGATAATACCAGTTCCGGTCTGGTTGGCAGCCATTAAAAATCCGGAAACCAGTACCGCCAGGGACGGAAATTCAACAGTACCCCAGCCGATAGAACCCGGGAATATACCGCCCATAAAAAATCCGGTGAGGAACATCATCAGGATCAGAAGGTTTGCATTTGGATAAGCCCATAGCATTCAAAGCAGTACGGCCACTGCTAACGGCGAGCCCAGAAATACATACGACAGGTTGAATTTTTTGGAAAAGACCCCGAAAAGCAGCCGGTTGACCGCAATTCCACCCCAGAACAGAGAGAGTCCGAGGCTTGCCTGCTGGTTGTTGAGGCCCTCGTTTTTGAGGATGACCACTCCGAAACTCCCGAAAGTCCCTTCAATGAAGCCATAAAAAACGATCGCTGCAAAAAAAAGCCAGAGCCGGGAAGGAATTTTAAAATGCCCGGGAAGCTGGAAGAGCGATTCTTTTTCAAGCCGGAGACTCAGGAATAGAACAAATAGGACCGCAACCAATATAAATACTGTCCCCGGAACATACATCCAGTGCTGTAAATTTCCGGCGGCATTCATCATCAATGGAGAAACAGATGTTCCGAGGCCAACCAAAAACTGCAGGATAAGGATTGCCGAAGATTTGTTACCCTCAGATAAACTGGCTGCCAAAGGATTCAGCGTAGTGATGGACAATCCGAAACCGGTTCCGGTACAGGCAACCAAAACCATCAGCGCAGTAAAAAGCACTTGCTTTTCATCCATGAAAAACTGAAGGCTCCACAAACCTGCCGTAGCCGCCATCATCAGCACCAATCCTATCCCTAAAATGACTTTAGGTCCTGTCTTGTTCACCAGAAAAGGCGCGGCAAGACAGGAAGCTATGATGCAAATGACCTGCGGAATAAACAGGTTGCCAAATTGTGCCGGCGAGAGCCCGAACAGTGATGGATCTGTGAAAGCACTGCTCAGTGCCGGAAAGATCACGAAATTGAGTCCCGTGAAAAATGCCAGCAGATAAACGACGGTGATTTTGGCTATGCGGGAATTCATGATCTCAGCACGTTGTTTTTGATATGCTCCCCAACCCTCAATGCCATTGCAATAATGGTTAACGCCGGATTCACGGCTCCGCTGGACACGAAGAAGCCGCCGTCGACAATATAGAGATTGTTTAGATCATGGGCTTTGCAATATGGATCTACCACTGAAGTTGAAGGATCGGTTCCCATCCTCGTCGTGCCGTTCTGGTGCGCCGGGGAAGCAATGTCCATTCCTTTGCTGAAATAGATGCCTTTAAACAGGAAAGAATCGAATTTCCCGGAAGCTTTCAGGGCTTTGATGAGTTCTTCTTTTAAATAACCGTGTCCTTCCTGATTATTCGGGGTGTAGCTGATTTTAATCTGGCCGTTTTCTACAGTTACCCTGTTTTCCGGATCGGGAAGGTCTTCAGAGGTGAGCCAGAAATCCACGGCATGCTTGGCCATCAGTTCAAAAGTAAATCCGGGAGCCGGTACCGGACTGTCTGCCTTGATCTGATGCTCATCCGACTTCCCCAGCATCTGGATATGCCCGAGCGGGTATTCGTAACCTTTGTTGGCATGGTAAAAATCATTGACGCCGAAAGTTTTTCCGAACTTGGTCGGATTCGGTTCGGTATACAATGCTACCAAAGCGGAATTCTGGTGGAACATGTAATTCCGCCCTACCTGATCCGATGAATTGGCCAGTCCGTTCGGAAATTTTTCACTTTTGCTTTCCAGAAGGACGGCTGCTGAATTAATGGCTCCGGCAGAAAGGATGACCAGTCCCGCCGTCAGGGTTTTGGTTTCACCATCCTGCTCCACTACAATTTCTGTAATGGTATCCCCTTCTTCATTCGTATTTAACCTCAGCACTCTCGTATTGGTCATCAGTTCCACATTCGGATGCTCCAACGCTCTTGAAAGTGAACATAAATGGGCATCTCCTTTTCTTTCCGCGGCATCAGGAAATCCGTCAAACCGGTCCAGGGTATAAGGGGCATTGGCTGTTTTATGAAGTTTGAAATTCACGCCGACCGGCAGTTCAAAAGGATGCCAGCCGTAGCCGGACAGCTCGTCCACCACTTCCTGGATTCTCGGTTCGTGCGGCAGAGCAGGATACGGATAGGGTTCTTCATCGAAAGGCTCGGTAGGATCCGATCCTCTTTTTCCATGAACGTAAAACAGTTTCTCTGCCTGCAGGTAGTATTCTTTCAGGTTTTCATACTGAATGGGCCATGCGGGTGACGTTCCGCCGTAATGCTGTATTTCTTTAAAATCCTCTTCTCTTAACCGGAACAAAGCCGCCCCGTAAAATTTGGTATTTCCGCCCACGTTGTAATGCATTCCCGGACGGAAAGGTTTGTTGTGCTTATCCAGCCACTCGTCAGTCGTCGTGTATCTGTTTTTCTGAAAGACTTCCACCGAATCCCAGTTTTCTTTTTCTACCGGAACATAATCTCCGCGTTCCACAACCAGTATTTTTTTGCCGCTGTCAGCCAATTGATAAGCCATGGTGGCACCTCCGGCCCCGCTTCCTATGATAATGATGTCGTACATATTTCCGTTTGTTTTATCTAAAATTAGTGATTACAAGCCACTTTTAGCTTAAGAAAAAATTAAATTCCGATAGATTATACAAATCGGGAACCAAACAGGAAGCGACGATTTTATATGAACCGCAATTCTATTGTAACACAAGAGCAGCAAAAAAAATCTTTATTTTATCATTAAGAACTATTGCACATAGTCACATGGGATAAGGATGAAAGCTTTGAGAATATTTCAGAAAACACAAGAAGGAAAATCGGAGATTTTCATTGCATTCTCTGATTATTCATATGGTTTGTAATTAACTACATCGAATCATTTTTTTTTGAAAAATATAAATATAATCTTTACAGTGTATATCTCTAATACCATATTGAGATGTCCTGCAGGGATGACAAACAAGTGTATTAAAATCTGTACTACACATAAAATAGGCTGTCCAAAAAGTTTGGACAGCCTATTTTATGCAAAAGCAGATTTAAATCGGATCCCTTTAGGGTAAGGTCAATCGATGATATTTAATTTTTTTTGAGCCAGAGGCCAGCAAAAGTTTCCGACATCCGGCTTTCCTCTTCTAATCCCTTCGTCTGATTTTATTTCAAATTCATGATAAAACAGCATTAAAAATGCACCTGTTGAATTTCCTCTTCGATTTCTTTCGGGGTTTCGTCTTCAGATTTGATGAAAATCAGGGTCAGAATCGCGCCCAACAGCATACAGATGCCTCCTACGACGACGTA
>JAKOOG010000162.1 GCA_022701545.1 Weeksellaceae bacterium
TCTGTAAATAATCCGATAACCTATCTTATCAAAGATGCTGAAGGTATTTGTGTTTAATTTTTAAAACAAGATACAAAATAAAACTCCGATTAGAATAAATTTTACGCTAAAAACCATTCAATACAAAGAAAATACAGGAAATGCGTTTGTACTGAGAACATTATTTAACAGACAATTTTTATCCGGTTCACAGTTGAAAAAGAATTCTTAAATTACACAAGATTTAAGCTTTCAAATTGAAATCAATGCAGAAAAATATCCTACTGTCAGCCGCTTTTGCGCTTTGTTCGTCCCTGATCTTCTCACAGAGCTTTATAACGTCGGTCACGGCAAGGGCAGGAAAAGAATTTCCGAAAATAGATGTTGAAGGGAAAGCAAAATTCAAAGTCTATTTCCCGGATGCAAAATCCGTAATCCTTGAAGGCGGAGACGGAATGCAGAATATAGAATTTATTACCACTAAAGATAAAGAGGGTTTCTGGAATGTTTCCACTTCACCGTTGGAAATCGGTTTTCATTATTATTGGTTCAATGTAGACGGGAAGCGGACCAATGATCCCAGTACGGAGCTGTATTTCGGTTACGGCCAGCCCACCAGTGCGATTGAAATCGGTTCCGGCGAAGACTTTTTCTTCAGAAAAGAGGTAAAGCACGGGCAGATTATCAGAGACAGCCTGTTTTCTGCAGTTACCCGAGGTACAAGAAACTTCAAAGTGTATCTGCCGCCTGGCTACGGAACCGGAAAATTTCCGGTCTTGTATCTGTATCACGGAACCGGAGAAGACATGACCGGCTGGGAGAAACAGGGACATCTGGGCGCTATTCTCGATAATCTTTCTGCAGAGAAAAAGGCCAGGGAAATGATCGTGGTTATGGATTACGGCGTGGCCCTGAATCCGGAACAGGAAAAGATGCCGGATGATTATCCGAGAACGGTACTTTCTTCACAAAATATAGACAGGATCATGGTCACGGAACTCATTCCTTACATCGAAAAAAAGTATAAAACCAACGGCAAAAGAGCGGTGGCCGGGCTTTCGAGAGGGAGTTATCAGGCGATGCTCATCGGTACCCGTCATCCGGAATTATTTTCGGCCATCGGGGCTTTCAGTCCGGTCATTTATGAAGGGACGGCGCTTCAGCCTTTCAAAGAGCTTCCGATCGGCAATTTGCTGAAAACAAGACGAAAGCCGTTTTTATTTATCGGGATCGGAACCAAAGAAATCGCGCGGTTCCAGGATTTCAATAAAATCCTGACCACTTATCTTGATCAAAACAAATATCCTTACATCCAATATCAGTCACCGGGAACCTATCATGAATGGCTCACCTGGAGACGCTGCCTTTACCGGTTTTCACAGGAGATTTTCCGCTAGTATAAATGTAATAACAATGCGCAACTTATTTGAATCTTCCGGTTTGTATTTGTATGTTCAAATGATTTATGATAAAACAACCATAAAATAAATCCTCGACTTGAATAAGCCGAGGATTTTAATTTTCAAAAATATTTATGTGATTGGTAAAATATATAGTGCAATTCACATGCCATAATAGAAAATATAAATAATATGTAGAATTACATTATTAATTCCTTTGTGCATACTGACTGTTTCCTCTTCAAAAACGGAAGAATATTTTTGATAGCTCTGTAAAAACCCATAAATATAAATAAGCAATTCAAAATTATATTTTGGCTGATATGAGCTTTCTTTAAACCTATATTTCAATTTATAAAAAGAAAACAAAACAGCCTGAAAGCTTTTAATGAAAGAAGTGTTAATAAATACCTTATTCCACGTTGCCTTTATATTTTTCTATCCCATCAACATAAAGCACAGATTTGTCTGCATCATACTTATATTGTCCATTCTGATAAACATCTTGCTCAGTTTTATTCAGAATAAAGGTCTCATGGTCAGCGGCATCCGGCAGAAAGAGTTCGATCTTATTTTTGTCCTGGCTCCATAAGACAAATGCACTGATGACGGCGGCATCTTTTTCAGGAGCTACCGGATTCAGCCGGAAACCTTCATTAAAAACCTGGATGCAATTCTGTTTCAGTTCGCTCCAGGTTTGTCCTGCAGAAGTCATGCATCCGTGGTCATCTTTATCCGATCCGACGGCTTTCTTCTCATGAGCAACCGTGCTTTCAGGGGCTTTGACAGGTTTATTGCAGGATGACAACCCAACCAGGCCTACTGCTGTTAAAATAAGTTTTTTCATAGGAATTAAATTAATGATCTAATGGCCTGCAAGACAGATGCCATACAAGTAAGTCATACTTTAAATAATGAGTAATCTATGTTCTTTGATGGTAATGTGTGGGAAAACAGGATTGCAGACAGTTTTTTTATCTGTTAAGAACCCAAAACGGGCAGCAATAACAACCCTTCGCGACGGAGGTACTGACGGATGGTTATTTATAATTATTATTAATTACCAGTCCTTGCCATAAGGGGTACAATTGTTGTTCCATTATGGCGTACCTCTAATCACAAAAATTATTATATTATGAAAGACAAAGATTTTTCCGATGAAAAATTAAATCAGCTTCAGGACCATACCACCGATAATTCCGGAGCAGCGCTGACCACCAATCAGGGTTTAAAAATTAACAACAATCAGGATTCCCTGAAATCGGGCGAAAGAGGGCCGAGTTTGCTCGAGGATTTTATTTTAAGAGAAAAAATCACCCATTTCGACCACGAAAGAATTCCGGAAAGAATCGTTCACGCCCGCGGATCAGGTGCTCACGGAACTTTCAAGCTCAATAAAAGCCTGGCCAAATATACGAAAGCCAAATTCTTATCGGAAGAAGGCAAGGAAACGCCCGTTTTTGTAAGGTTCTCCACTGTTGCAGGAAGTGCGGGAAGTACGGATCTGGCAAGGGACGTAAGAGGTTTTGCGGTTAAATTCTATACGGAAGAAGGAAACTATGATCTGGTAGGAAATAATATTCCGGTGTTTTTTATCCAGGATGCCATTAAGTTTCCGGATCTCGTTCATGCAGTGAAGCCGGAGCCGGATAACCAGATTCCGCAGGCGGCCTCTGAACACGATACGTTTTGGGATTTCATCTCTCTGATGCCGGAAAGCATGCACATGATCATGTGGGCCATGAGCGACCGTGCCATCCCGAGAAGCTACAGGATGATGGAAGGTTTCGGTGTGCATACTTTTAAATTCGTTAATGATGAAGGAAAGATGCATTTTGTGAAGTTCCATTTCAAGCCGAAATTGGGAGTCCATTCGGTAGCATGGGATGAGGCGACCAAAATCTCCGGGAAGGATTCCGATTTCCACAGGAGGGATCTTTGGGAAGCTATTGAAAACGGAGCATTCCCGGAATGGGATTTCGGAGTGCAGGTTATTCCCGAAGAAGACGAGCATAAATTTGATTTTGATTTACTGGACCCTACAAAACTGATTCCTGAAGAAGAAGTTCCTGTAGAATTGGTCGGAACACTGACGCTAAACCGAAACCCGGATAATTTCTTTGCGGAAACCGAACAGATCGCTTTCCACCCGGGCCATTTAGTACCGGGCATCGATTTCTCCAATGATCCTTTGCTACAGGGAAGGTTGTTTTCTTATACCGACACCCAGTTGTCAAGATTAGGTTCTCCTAATTTCCACGAAATCCCGATCAACCGGTCGATCAACACCGTTCACAACAATCAGCGGGACGGGCATATGAGACAGCAGATCGTAAAAGGAAAAGTAAGCTATGAGCCGAATTCCATGGGTGGCGGATGTCCTTTCCAGGCGATGATGAAAGACGGCGGTTTTGCAACCCAGGAAGAACGGGTGGATGGAAAGAAGATCAGAGCAAGAAGCAAAAGTTTCGTCGATCATTATTCCCAGGCCAAATTATTTTTCAACAGCCAGTCGGCTCCGGAAAAAAAGCACCTTCAGAATGCCCTGATTTTTGAATTGTCGAAAGTAACGATTCCTGCCATTCGTGAAAGGGTAGTAGGGCAGCTCGCCTTTATAAATAAAGATCTGGCCGCTTCGGTAGCGAAAAAAGTAGGGGTACAGGTTACCAAACTGGAACAGCCGAACGGAAGCATTCCGGCGGATGCAGATCCTAAAACGCTTCAGAGCGAGGAAAAAGAGCCGGCTACAAAAAGTTCTGACGCTTTAAGCATGAAAAATACAGTGAAAGATTCTATTGAAAGCCGGGTGATCGGTTTCATTATGGAAGATGGGGTAAATGCTGCTGATGTAAATGCATTAAAATCCAAATTGGAAGGAAAAGGAGCGGTTGTGCAGATTATTGCAGGAAGCCTTTCTCCGGTTACCGCAGACGACGGGACCAGCTTTACGCCAAAACATTCTCTTACCAGTACCGCCAGTGTATGCTTCGATGCCTTGTATCTTGCCAGCGGTAAAAAATCGGCTGAGAACCTGTTGGATGAAGACAATAAGCCGGGAACCATTCTGTTCGTGAACGAGGCCTATAAGCATTGTAAGGCAATCTATTTCGGAAAGGAGACCGATGAGATCCTGAAAATGAGCAATGTGAGCGGTAAAAAGCATGAAGATCCGGCCATCATTAGTGCAGATCATCAGAATGCTGCTGACGATTTCATAAAAGCAGTGGCCAACCACAGGGTTTGGGAGCTGGAAGCAGAAAGAAATAATCCTGCCTAAGATGACAGTCAGCTATTCAAAAAGCTGTTTACGATATTCAAAGAAAAAGACCGTTGCGACGGTCTTTTTCTGTTTATTGCTCTTTTCCGGATGTAAAAACCGGAAGGGATAAGGTAAAGGAACAGACCGGAAGTACGGATATTAAAAAAAATTAATTTCATCCTCATACCATTTTCATAAGGTCATGATACATTTGCTGTAGAAAATCATTCAAAATGTATAATTTAAATTGTAATAAAATGAACAGCAATGTTTTAAACCAAGGAAAAAAAATAGCAGCGGTTGCATTCCTGATGACCGCCGTAATAGTAAACGCTCAGGCTCCGGTTCCTCCGAAAGATCCCCGTCCCGGAATGGAAAAACCAAGACCCGAAGCGCTGAAAGAGATCACAACAATTTCAGGGACGGTCTCCAAAATGAACTCCAATGATGATTTTGTGTATGACGGATTTTATCTTAACAGCAGCGGAGGTCCGGTTCTGGTAAAGTTTCCGCCGCATCTGGGCAGCCAGATCACTGCTCTTGCCGGACAAGGCAGCCAGGTCAGCATCAAAGGTTTTGAGGAGGCAGCGCCCAATGGCGAAAAAGCCTTCCGGATGAAGCTTATAACGGCTAATGGAAAAACGGTTGAGGACACACCGCCGGCTGTTCCGCAGACACCGCCTCAGGAAGTCTCTGTAACCGAAAGCGGTACCATTACGGACCTGCAGAAAAATAAGGAAGGCAATGCCGTGGTTGGTATCTTTGTTGATAATACCATTCTCAAAATGCCGCCGCACCTCTATCAGCAGTTGGGGCAAGCTTTGGTAAAAGGAGCAAAAATTTCCTTTACAGGCTTTAAAAAACCGAATCATTCCGGCGAAGTGGCAGAAAAAAAATTCAATATCGTACACGCTAGAACAATCAGCGTAAACGGTAAAGAATATACACTGTAGGAGGGAATTAGACCACCATAACAGCTTGGGCAGATTTTCGTAATTTGCCCAGGCTTTTGATTATAAGACAATGGTTTTTAAACAGGAAACATATCATTTATCGAAAATAATTTTTATTTTTTTAACCGTTTTATGCTTTTCCGGTTGTGGGAAAAAACCGCCGTTGCCGCCGCCCGGTCCGCCTCCGGAAATGGAAAAACCCATGCAGCTGGACGCAAAGGTAATGGGCTATAAAACCACGCCTGACGGCAATATAGATAGGATGACCGTGAGCCAGGGAAAGCAGAGGGTTACCATTCATTTTCCGCCCCACCTGGCAAAACATATTCTGGAGATTGCCGAAATAAATACGGTCGTACATCTCAAAATGCATATGACAAACCGTGGATATGAGCTGGTTTCCGTGGCTTCGGAAGATGGTAAGGATGCTTTTGATGCCGGGAGAATATTGCCGCC
>JAKOOG010000170.1 GCA_022701545.1 Weeksellaceae bacterium
TTACCCGTGTTGTCTTTCAGGTCATCCGAAACTTTCATGTAAAGATTTACCGCCTTTACGCCTAAAGCAAACAGTTCCTTGCATTCCTTCACCGTCAGGTCTAAACTTCTCCTGAAAATCCCCGGCATCGACGGGATGGGTTCTTCTTTATTTTCGCCTTCCATGACGAAGATCGGCATTACAAAATCGTTGGTGGTAAGCGTGCATTCCCTTACCAGACTTCTCATGGATTCGTTTACCCTCAGCCTTCTATTTCTTGAATGTATCATTTTGGAATACTTTTTGAACAAAATTTAATGCAAATTTACTACAACTAATATGAAAAACTATTGCGTAGCATTATAGAATTAATTAGTTTTGTTTAAATATTCCTAAGAAATTATAACTTGATGAGAAAATTTTTACTTTTGTTAATCTTTTTAGCCGGTTTTGTTGGATTTTCCAACAATATGAAGGCGCAAATTAAAGAGCCGTCTGCCTTCTCCCAGAAGTCTGATGACGGCGTGCTCGTGGCATATCCCAATCCTGCCAAGGACTTCTTGATCATTAAAGCAAAAGACCAGAACCTGAAGATTAAAAGTGTCATCTTTTATTCCATCCTGGGTACACAGGTTGCAAGCTATTCGGTAAACATGAATTCCGGGGAGATCAATATTGAAAAATTAAAGCCCGGTAAATACCTGATCCGGTATATTTTGAGTGACAACACCATGAAGGTCACGCAGATTGTAAAACAATAAATTAAATCCTGATAATCATCAGGATTTTTTCTTTTAGCTTAATTATTCCGTAACTTTCGGAACATTTTTATACTAATTATAAAAACAAGTTAATGCTAAAAGCTGAACACATAAGAAAGACCTATAATGCAGGCAAAAAGGTGGCTTTGGATGATTTCAGCATCCATGTTCCGAAAGGCAGCATCTACGGTCTTCTGGGTCCGAACGGAGCCGGAAAAACTTCTTTCATCCGCATCATCAATCAGATTACCCAGGCGGATTCCGGAGAAATTCAGATCAACGGACAAAATCTCAATCCGGACCACATCAGAGACATCGGCTACATGCCTGAAGAACGCGGCTTGTATAAAAACATGACGGTTGGCGACCAGCTTCTTTATTTCGGGGAACTGAAAGGCATGAAGAAAAACGATGCGCTGCAGGAAGCTAAAAAATGGTTCGACAAGCTTCATATTGACCAGTGGTGGAAAAAGAAACTGTCTGAACTGTCCAAGGGAATGGCACAAAAAATCCAGTTTGTGGTAACGGTCCTTCACCGGCCGCACCTGTTGATTCTTGATGAGCCCTTTTCCGGTTTTGACCCTGTGAATGCCAATCTGATCAAAGATCAGATCATCGACCTGAAAAACAATGGGACCACCATCATTTTATCGACCCACCGGATGGAAAGCGTGGAAGAAATGTGTGATTATGTAGCGCTGATTAATCATTCCAAAAAGATCATCGACGGACGGGTTTTCGACGTACGGGAAAAATTTAAGAAAAATATTTTCGGGGTTACACTGTCTGATGTGAATGACTCCCAGCTTGAAGCTTTTACAAGCCGATATGATGTTTTCGATTTGACGAATGAGAATAATCTGATTTCTTTTAATCTGAAAAATGAAGCCGACCAGAACCACATCCTGCTGGATCTGGTAAACGTGGGCAAGGTACGGTCATTCGATGAAAAAATCCCGAGCATGAATGAAGTTTTTATTAATGCGGTAAGCAACAACTCTTAATGATGAATAATATTTTTTTAATTACCAAAAGGGAATTTCTTACGCAGGTAAAGAAAAAATCCTTCATAATACTGACTTTGCTGGCTCCTATCCTGCTGATCGGTTTCGGAAGTGTAATCGGTCTGATGTTCAAGGCCAACGAGTCACACAGCGTAATCGAAGTAGTGGATAAGAACGGATTGTTTAAAAACCATCTTAAATCTACGGATAAGCTTGATTATGTTTTTGTTCCGGCCGCCGATGAGAAGTCCAAAATGAACAACCTGAAAAACAATGAATCGCTGGACGGGATCCTGATTCTGCCGGAATTGCTAAACGGAAATTACGACCAGCTTCTGCAGAATACGAGGCTGGTGATCAATAACAAGATAGGTTTTGATACAAAGCAGAAAATCGTTTCGGACATCACTGAAGTGATCAAGAAGGAAAAGATCAAAAAGCTGGGTATCGCAGAAGTGCAGCTTGATAATCTCGATAAGGGTTTTACTTTGAAGACCATTAATGTTTCTGAGAACAATAAAGAAGATTCGGATCTTGCATTCGGGGTAAAAAGCGTGCTGAGCATGCTTCTGATGTATGTGACTTTTATGTTCATCATCATCTACGGAGTCCGGGTGATGAGAAGTGTGCTGGAAGAAAAAAACAACCGGGTAGTGGAAATTATCATCTCTTCCGTGAAGCCTTTTGAACTGATGATGGGAAAAATCCTCGGAGTGACAATGGTTGCCCTGACCCAGTTTGTGGTCTGGATTACAATGTCCGTTATCGGCGCATTGGTACTGAACACAGGTTTTTCACCGATCCCGAAAAACATTCCGGGCGGTAATGATCAAATGATGAGCAAATTTGATATTCTCCAGATGAGTACCCAGATTTCCCACAGTCTGCTGGAACTGAATTTCCCGCTGATTATTTTCGTATTTATCGTATTTTTCCTGCTTGGGTATATTTTCTACAGCTCGATTTATGCAGCCATCGGATCTGCCGTCGATAATGAAACCGAAACGCAGCAGTTTACTTTATTCGCGATTTTACCTTTAATGGTAGGGATGTACGGCAGTTTTACGTTCATGAATAATCCGGACGGCCCGCTGGGCTTCTGGCTTTCCATTATTCCGTTCACTTCACCGGTGGCGATGATTGCACGGATCCCTTACGGGGTTCCGGCCTGGCAGATTGCCCTTTCGATCGTTCTGCTTTTGGGAACAACGATTTTCATGATCTTTCTCGCCGGTAAAATTTACCGGGTGGGTATTTTAATGTATGGCAATAAAGCGACGTTGAAAGAGATCTGGAAGTGGATTAAAGGATAAAAATATAATCTGACGGATTTTAAAAGCCCGTCAGATTATTCGATAAAAACAAAAGGCTGTCCTTTCCGGACAGCCTTTTTTATGTTTCAACCTGAAATAATTTTTAGTTGAAGATATAGCTTAATGTTACACTAAGTACCTGCTCAGATTTTGATTTTGTCGTTCCTTTCGGCTCTTTGTCAAGACCCGGATAGGTATTGCTGAGTCCGAAATCATATCTTGCAGCAAGTTCCAGCTGTCTTTTATAGCTGTATCCTACGCCTATTCCTAATCCGAAATTAAATTTACTGGCCTTTCCGTTTACATCCGGATACAAAGGATCCTTGAAATCCGGGTCGTAATAAGGTCTTAGTACCGGTACGTTTTTCACATTCTGGCTCATCAGAAAGTTAAATCTCGGACCAATCATTCCAAAGAATTCCGATTCTGCTTCAGAAAAATATCCTTTAAAATAAATTGGCACGCTCAGGTAATTGTTGGCATAAACTGCATTATAGCCGTCCACTCCTTTAGCGTCTTTGTCTTTCCCTGTTTCTCCGGCACTGTAATAAGTAACTTCCGGCTGTAAGAAAAACTGATTCTCGGAACCGATCGGGACTAATGCCAAAACACCGCCCTGGAATCCGAATCTCGGACCTGAAGGGTTATGTGCATTTTTCACCCCGGAATAGTTGCCCCCGGCAATGATACCGAATCTGGTACTGCTGAAATCGATCTGTGCGAAAGACATGGCAGAAACGGCTAATGCAGAGGCTAATAAAAATTTTTTCATATGGTTATGTTGTATGTTATCCTAGAATTTTTGCTACGGTAGCACCGATATCGGCAGGAGAGTCTACTACGTGGATTCCGTTTTCTCTCATGATCTCCATTTTGGCCTGTGCCGTATCTTCTGCACCACCCACGATTGCACCTGCGTGCCCCATAGTTCTTCCTTTAGGAGCCGTTTGCCCTGCGATGAAACCTACAACCGGTTTTGTAGAACCGCTGGCTTTGTACCATCTTGCCGCTTCGGCCTCAAGACCACCACCGATTTCTCCGATCATTACCACCGCTTCCGTTTCAGGATCGTTGATGAATAATTCCAGAGCTTCTCTTGTTGTTGTTCCGATGATCGGGTCTCCACCGATACCGATTGCAGTAGAAACACCGAAACCGGCTTTTACTACCTGATCAGCAGCTTCGTACGTAAGCGTTCCTGATTTTGAAACGATTCCTACTTTTCCTTTTTTGAAAACGAAACCTGGCATGATTCCAATTTTAGCTTCTTCAGAAGTAATGATTCCAGGGCAGTTCGGACCGATCAGTCGGCAGTCTCTGTCAGCGATATAAGATTTTACCTTTACCATATCTGCTACAGGAATACCTTCCGTAATACATACAATCACTTTAATTCCGGCTTCTGCAGCTTCCATAATAGCGTCAGCAGCAAATGCAGGCGGTACGAAAATGATACTTACGTTGGCTCCGGCTTTTTCTACCGCATCCGCCACTGTGTTGAATACCGGCTTCCCAAGGTGCTCGCTGCCTCCTTTTCCAGGAGTAACCCCGCCTACAACGTTGGTTCCGTATTCGATCATCTGACCCGCGTGGAAAGTACCTTCGTTTCCTGTAAATCCTTGTACAATTACTTTAGAATCTTTGTTTACTAAAATTGACATTTTATTATTTATTTAATTTATTTATTACTTT
>JAKOOG010000192.1 GCA_022701545.1 Weeksellaceae bacterium
AGATGATTGAGTGGCTTTGAGTAGCCTCAGCCACCCAATGATCTGAAAATTTGTACTTAATAATTTATAAGGTATTTTCCGCAAGGCTTTTTACCACTTCCAGTCCTTTTGTAAAACCGGTGTTCATCGTATCCTCCCATTCCTTTTCAGTCTGCACTTCAACATGAAGTTTTGTTCTTCCATCATAATCAATGAGGATGTACTTTTCAAAACATCCGCTCCATTGCTTTACTTCCATGCTTTCGGTATCTTCAGTTCCCTCTTTATTTACCATTCCCAGGTGCTTGAAAATGATCTGGTCCGGTTCTTCAAGACTGTCGATGGTCGACACCATGCCCGCTCCTTCCGCATTGACGAAATAGGTTTTACCGCCGACTTTCCAGTCGGATTTCATCACAGATCCCGGATTGAAAAACTGCGTCCATTCACTGTACGTTTTTTCATTCCACAATACGTCCCAGACTTTCTGTTTCGGGGCATCGATCACAATTTCATACGATAGGGTTTCCATTTTTGCAATTGGTTTTTATTATTGGTTCTATAACTGGTTCTCGGAGAGATGCTTCACATTGGAAAGGGCATTCGGAAACTTCTCCTCAAAAAAAGATTTAAATTCTTCAGAAGTCTGAACTTCTACCTCCAGATGGGTGACGTTTTCGTCTTCGGTCAATACATACCGTTCGGTAGCTCCGCCCAGATCCCGCGGTGCTTCTACGCCTTCGTAGATCTCCCCGAGATGTAAAAATATGATTTCCTCATTCGGAACCAGCTTTGTAATTTTGCTGTACATCCCGTTGTTTTTGGGATCCAGGAATTTAATGGTAGCGCCTTCCTGCAAATCTCCCTGATAAAAGGAACCTTCGGTAAAGGCGGAAGTCCACTGTCTGAAAGAAAAATCATCCCACAACACACTCCAAACTTTTATTGCTTCAGCGTTAATCTGAACATCAAAATGTAATTTTTCCATAAAAAATTTATAAACTAGCTGTTAATTTCTGTGTATACCTCTATCCGCCTACAAAATCCCCGCCATTAATATGGATAATTTCACCGGTAATAAAACTGGAGTCCTGTGAAGCCAGAAATACGTAAGCCGGAGCGACTTCCGAAGGCTGCCCTGCCCTTTTCATCGGATTGTCTTTTCCGAAATCGGAAACATCATCGAAGGTTTCCTTCACCAGAGGCGTCCAGATCGGGCCGGGCGCAACCCCATTTACCAGAATGTTCTTTTCTGCAATATTGGTGGCGAGAGAACGGATGAAGGTAGCGATTGCTCCTTTCGTGGATGAATAATCAATTAAATGATCACTGCCCCGGTAGGCCGTCACGGAGGTTGTACAGATAATCCTAGAACCGCTTTCCATCAGCTGCAGGCAGTCCCTGGTAAAAGAGATCATCGAGATAATGTTGGTATTGAACGTCTCATGAATCTGCTCATCCGAAATATTTTCGATGTCATCTTTAGGAAACTGTACGCCGGCATTATTCACCAGAATATCCAATGACTTCCATTCCTTCTTAATTTTTTCCGTACACTGTTTTCTGAAATCCTTATCTGAGAGATCCCCTTTCAGCAGCAGGCAGCCTTTTCCTTCTTTTTCTACCAGCTTTTGGGTTTCTTTGGCGTCATCATCACTTTCTTTGTAAATAATGGCCACATCTGCACCTTCACGGGCATAGTGTACGGCCACAGCCTGGCCAATGCCGCTGTCTCCGCCGGAAATCAGCGCCTTTTTACCGGCAAGTTTATCGCTTCCTTTGTAATTTTCACGGATGATTTCCGGATAAAGGCCCTCTTCGGGCACCTGTGATTTGGAATCCGATTGGTTCTGTGTTTTCATATTCAAATATTTTGTGGTGAATTAGACATCAAACCACAAGCCGAAGGAGGAAAAAGTATGGTACCTGAAAATGAAACTTATGAATGATAAGCCTTTTCCAAATCTTCGATAATGATCCTCTGCATGGTCATCATGGCTCGCGCAACGTTCTGTGCTTTTTCCGGATCGGGATCGCTCATCAGCTGGATCAGTTTTTTCGGAACAATCTGCCAGCTTACTCCGAAGCGATCTTTCAGCCAGCCGCACATGCTTGCCCTTCCGCCATCAGTAGTTAAAGCCTCCCAATACTGATCCGTCTGTTCCTGGGTATCCGTCATAATAACCATGGAAATCCCTTCATTGAAATCAAACGCATGATCGTACGAGTTATCCATACAAAAAAGGCTGTAGCCATCGATTTCGAAATGTGCATGCTGAATATTCTCTGCCGGTTCCTGTACCGGATGCCCTTCGCTTCCCTCTCCGTATTTCAGAATATTCCCGATTTTAGAATTGGGGAAAGTACGGGTATACAATTCCATGGCCTGCATGGCTTTTCCATTGTTTCCGTGAATGAACATCAGCGTCGGGACAATCTTCTGGTCTCCGGACTTTTCACCCAGAAAAATCTGCCAGGTCACGCCGTACCGATCCTGCACCCAGCCGTATTTTTTGCTCCACGAATAGGAATCCAGCGGCATCAGTACCCTACCGTCTTCCGAAATCCGGTTCCAGTATTGCTGAACTTCTTCTTCCGTTTCACAGATGACCATGAAGGATACCGAAGCATTCTTTTTGAAATACGGACCGCCGTTCAGCAGCATCAGCTTCTGCCCGAAAAGATCGATGTTCATGACCATGGGCGTATCTGCCGTAATCCTGCCGCTGAAAACTTTAACATAAAATTCGGCGGACTCTTTCGCGTCGCCATCATACCACAGGCATGGAAAAATATCGTTGTTCATAATTTTTAATTTTACTTTTGTTGCTGTTGTTTTTACCGGAATGCAGATTGGCGTATCTTCGTCTCCGCCACCAAATCTACCATTTATCTGTCTCATCATTGAATAAAAAATCAAAAATTTTCAAAGCTTTTGTGGACTTTCAGCGTCTGATCGTAAGCTTTAATTTTGCAGCATTTAGATCTTTTTGATTCTTTTATGATTAAATAAAAACGGCAAAATTTTAAGCCTCGGATTTTCACAGATGACTGTGTTTAAAATCATCGACAAAAATATTCTGACTCCACTACTTAAAATGATGCGTATTTTCAATAAATGAGACGTGATTTTCTGTCATGTGGCTTTTCAGCTTTTTCATACTGACCGAGCCAAAACCCTCCATTTGCCGTATTTCCTTTTCGGAATAGCCTGACAACTTTTCCAGGGAATCGATTTTTTCTTTCTCCAGCGCTCTTCTTGCCGGCATCCCGATGATTCCCTGCAGAAAATTCCCCTTAAGGGTTTGGTTTTCCACACAGACAGGTTTCAGGCATTTTGTCATTATGAGCAGGTTGATCATGTCCAGAAGAAGTATATCAATGGTTTTCCACGTATTTATGAAAATTATTCAGAATCGCATACCACCCGTCCCGCTGCATTTCCGCAGCGTTCTGCTTTTCCGGGTCGAAGCTTATTTCCACTTTCGTCGTATTGCCGTCGATTTCATCAAAGAGGATTTCAACATTTCTGCCGTCTTCAAGATGATATTTTATTTTTTCATTGGGAATCACCTCATCATAGGTGCCTTCGAAATCGAAACCGAAACTCCCGTCTTTGGCTTCCATTCTGGTTCTGAGCTTTCCGCCCGGTCGCAGATCGTTCTCAGCAGAGGGACAATGCCAGGTATCATGGGCAAAATTCCATTTCACGATATGCTCCGGCCCGTTGTAATCATCCCAGACTTTCCGGACGGGAGCCAGGATGGTAATATCAATTTTAATAGGTTTCATATGCGATTATTTTGCGGTGAGGAAAAAGGGCAACCTCCTCAGCTGCCCACATTTTATAGCAAAGTTTAAAGATAGGATTATTTTATATATTCTTCGTTGTAATTTACCATCCAATAAGTCCCGTATTTATCCTGAAAACTTCCGAAATAATCTCCCCAGAACTGGTCCTCGATCGGCATTTCGATAGTTCCGTCTTCGGAAAGCCCTTTGAACAGCCTATCGGCCTCTTCCCTGGATTCCGGAAAGATGGACACATAATTGTTGTTTCCTACGGTAAGCGTCTGTCCAAAGCTTGGAACAATGTCGGAAGCCATCAAAAGGTCGTTTCCAACAGGCAGCGCAATGTGCATCACCCTGTTTTTTTCTTCATCGGACAGATGCTCTGTTCCTGGAGCATTTCCCATTCTGTAAATTCCGCCCACAAAATCGCCGCCGAAAACCGATTTATAAAAATTGAAAGCCTCTTCTGCTTTTCCGTTGAAATTTAAATAAGAATTTAATTTAGCCATAAGTTTTATTTTTATTGAAGTAAAATGTGATCATGCCTGATCCGGATGCCGTAATGATCCGGCCGTTTGAGTTGTGAGATTTTGCATCCTAACAATTTGTACGGATTGTACCGATAATGGCGTGGCCTCAAACACCTCGCCTTCGGGTGACAAGATCTGTTTTTTATGTATAATACAAAAAAAGATTTGCCGCATAGCTTATTGGTATTATTGAAGGCATTCATGAATCTATTCGAAGTTTTTAATTAGATGTAAACCACGAACGATGCAGATCTGCAAAGATTTCTAGAGAGAGGACTTATTGATTATCAACCGATTCACTAAACAGATTATTGGGACATTTGGGAAGGATCGGCGAAAATGATATTCCAGCCGTGCCCGTTGATGTCCCAAAAGGAGTTCTGATACATCCAGCCATGATCCTGCGGCTCTTCATGCTGCGTTGCGCCGTTTTCAACCGCTGCACTGACTACCTGATCCACTTCTTCACGGCTGTCCAGGCCGATGGCGACCAATACCTGCGTGGTATCACCTTTCGGAACAGGCCGTCCGGAAAAGGTCTGAAAATACTCTTCGGTAAGAAACATCACATACAAATTTTCGCCCATGATGATGCAGACGGCATTCTCATCCGAGATCTGATCATTTATCGGAAATCCCACTTTTGTCCAGAACGCTTTGGTCTGTTCAATATTTTTTACGGGAAGATTCACGTAGATTTGGTTTGCTTTCATAAGCTGGTTTTTTCAGGTTAGAACTTTTAACCAAAATTACCGTATGGCCCTGAAAACCGGCTTGCCATATGACAAGATTTATTATTTTCCGGGATGCAACACGAGCTCCTTCCGGATGCGGCTTAATGAGGTATCCGTAATTCCTAGGTAAGAAGCAATCTGTTTCAGCGGTGCCAGGCGTACGACCTGGGGTTTCTGCTCCAACAGATTAAGGTAGCGCCTGGTAGCGGAAAGGGTAAACATTTCCACTGAACGCTGCTTGTAGACGAAAAGCTGCTGGGACATCCATGCCCTGCCCCATTCCCGGAGATTCGGGATTTTATGGAAAAGTTCCTGGAAATTTTCAAAGCTGAGCTTCCGGCATTCACAGTCGGTGATGCAGACGATATTTTCCTGGGTGGGAATTCTCTGGAATAAGGAAGACACTTCAATTACGATTTCATTATCCGCAAAAAAGTGGGTGGTGACTTCGTTACCGTTGAAGTCATTAACGAATGAGCGGGCAAGACCTTTTTCCAGGATGTAATACTCGTTGGCGGTCTTTCCTTCTTCCAGGATAAAGTCTCCTTTCCGAAAACTGATTTTTTCGTGGGCCCGGAATATTTCTTCAAGTTCCTCTTTGAGAAAGAACGGAAAATCGTAACAGATTTCCAAAGATGTATTGCTCATTTGTCATTGCTTTTAAGGTCTTAAAAATAAAATTTTATTCGATATGCCGAAAATTTTGTAAAGCGCTGAATTCATCCTGCTTTTTTCGGCTTTAAGAAAATTCCTTTCAGCAGAAATGATAGGCCAATGACACGAGTTGCCTTTTCCAATATTCTGGTCATGAAAAGGATTGGGATATTTAAAGATTATAATGTTCGTTTAAATCCAAATTCACGGTGTGTTGTGAGTAAAATAAGCTGTTGACCGATAATTTAAAACAGGGAAAGCTGAATCGGTTTCGGGGACGAAGGTTTCTGTGCATCCCCAAAAACGGTCTTCCCGCCGAAGCGCCATGAGTTCTGCCGTTCTTCTTCGATGACTTCCCCGATATCAAAGTCCGGCGTAAAATCTTTTTCCGTTGCCTCAATAATCTGGTGAAGCTTGTTTAATGTTTTTAATTTGTCTGAATTCCCCAGTCTGGATTTTTCAATTCCGGATCTGATGATCTGCAGGCTTTCGTCATAAACCTTGGTAGGCACCGGAAAAGGATGACCGTCTTTCCCGCCGTGCGCAAAGGAAAACCGTGCCGGATCCTTAAACCGTGAAGGCGCACCGTGAATGACTTCACTCACCAGTGCCAGCGACTGCATGGTGCGCGGGCCTACGCCTTCCAGCATCAGCAGGTCTTCAAAATTCTGCGGCTGCTGTTCCCGGGTAACATACAAAAGGGCTCCCAGCCTTCTCAGGTCAACATCCGAAGCCTGAACCTCATGGTGATTCGGAAGAATAAGCCTTGAAAAATCGCTCATGATTTCCGCAGAGTCGGTATGGGAAATTTCCAGGATCCCTTTCCTGTTTTCCAAAGCTTCGGAATCGGTTAAATTCAGAATTTTTCCTCTGGAAATCCCGTTGATTCCCGTGTGAGGCTCTTCAATAAAAGAGGTGATGTTTCCGGAATGCCAGTGGTAGCGCCTTGCTGTCCCGTCAGATTCATGCATGCCCTGCTGCACGACGCTCCAGTTCCCGTTATCCGAAAGGATAAAATTATGCAGGTACAGCTGATAACCATCCTGAATCGCCGTATTATCCACTTTTGCGGAAAGTCTGCTGGCCCTAACAAGACCGTTTCCGTCCAGTCCGGTTTTATCGGCAATCTGAAGCAGTTCGGAAGGTGTTTCGCGCGAAAACTTCCCTTTTCCACCGCAGATATATAACCCCAGAGCCTGCGAATTTGGATTAACAGAGCGCTTCAAAGCTCCCATCACGGAAGTCGTGATGCCTGAAGAATGCCAGTCCATTCCCATCACTGCGCCGAAGCTCTGGAACCAGAACGGATCTGCCAGCCGTCGGAGCACTTCGTCCTTTCCGTAATCTGCCAGAATCACTTCAACAATGGAAAGCCCGAGCACCGACATGCGTTCGTACAGCCAAGGCGGTACTTTGCCATAGTGAAGCGGTAAGTCTGCAGTCCCGGAACGTTTCATCCCGTAAAGGTAAGGGGAATCTTTTAATTTTTTATTGTTTTGGATCAGTATTCTAACGTGAATTCGAAGCAGAAACTGTATTAAAAGGCTGGAAAATGGATGTTGGATGCTGGAAGTATCTCCGGTAAAAATACCATCGAATTAACATTATTAGAAGATTTAAAACCTTTTTTATTAACATACTAGCATACGGCGACAGACCAAAGCCATAACCATACGGGAAAAACCAAGATTTAGTTTTAACCCATAAGAAAAAGATATCATTATTGAAAACACGAAGAACACATGAGAATAAAAATCAAAGACTTTTAGAAACTGCATTTAAATACATGCGATCCTTTGTGAAAATTTGTGCTAATCCGTGGCTTAATCCAACCGCTTTAATTAATAAAAGCATACGAAAAAACCCTGCAAATAATTTTGCAGGGCTCTAAGACTTTATTGTTCTGTTTATTTTACAGCAGACAAGGCTGCTTCATAATTGGGTTCGTCTGCAATTTCGGAAACCTGTTCCGTGTATACTACTTTGTTGTTTTCATCCGCTACAATTACTGCACGGCTCAGAAGTCCTTTGAATACGGAGTCTGCGATCGTCACTTCATAGTCATCCCCGAAGCTGCTTCTGAAATCTGAAAGGGTTTCTACCTGATCCAGCCCTTCTGCCGCACAGAATCTTCCCAATGCAAAAGGCAGATCCCTGGAAACATTGATGACCACAGTATTATCCAAAGCAGATGCCTTTTCGTTGAATGTCCTTGCCGAAGCTGCACAAACCGGTGTATCAACACTCGGGAAAATATTGAAAATCTTTTTTTTGCCTTCAAAGTTTTCAAGAGTTTTCACATTCAGCCCGGAATCTACCAGCGCAAAATCCCTGATGGTGGTTCCTACTGCCGGAAGCGTTCCTACTGTATGTACTTCATTTCCTTTTAAAGTAATTGTGGTTGCCATAAAATTTAATTTTTTTAATGTTTTTCAAATTTACTAAAATACAAAACATAATTTCATGTTTATTAATTTATATAGCCAAACACAATGGGATTTATTTAATTATTAATATTGAGCCTTAAACCGGAGAATAGCTTAAACCCATTGTAAATTAATCCTGATTAAAAATGACAAAATTTAAAAATAAAGATTCCTGTTCTTGAAAGGAAATTTTTTATATTCGCAGACTTAAAAAATTGTTTAACCATGAAAAAGAAAATTACTTTGCTGTTGTTTGGGGTTCCGCTTTTCGGCTTTGCACAGTCAGCGATCGGAAACATCAATTCCGGGGCGGTTTCTGCAGACGGCTTTGCCCATTCCGTAGGAGAAATTTATGTAATTCCTACAGATCCCGACCAGGCGGGTTCCGGTACGATGGGAATGTTCTACCAGTCCGTTCTTCAGGTATTGGGCATTTCCGAGCTTGAAAAAGACCATGTTAAAATTTATCCGAATCCGACTGCTGATTTTATTAACGTCAAATTAAGCTCAAAATCCAAAATCGAAGGCGCTGAAATCTACGATCTTTCCGGAAAGCTGGTTTTAAGAACCAAATTAGAATCCGAACAACTGGATCTCAGATCGCTTCCCCACGGCGTTTACATGATCGTCTTCAAAAACTCCGATCTAAAACCTATTAAAATTATCAAAAAACCTTAAAAACTATTCACATGAAAAAATTATACGCTGCGATCGGATTATTCCTGGCTTCTTTAGTTAGTGCGCAGGTTCCACAGGCTTTCAGCTACCAAACCATTGCTTTCAACGCTGCCGGAGCACCGATTGCCAACGGAAACGTTTCTTTCAGAATCAGCATCCTGGATAACTCGGCAACAGGAACCGTTTTGTACACGGAAACCCAAACCAAAACTACGAATTCAAAAGGATTGGTCAATTTAAATATCGGCCAGGGAACCGCTACTACCGGAAACTTCGGGGGCATCAACTGGGGAACCAACACCAAATTCGTAAAAGTGGAAATGGATCCGGCAGGCGGTTCCAACTACACCAATGTTGGCGTAAACCAATTAATGAGTGTTCCTTATTCCCAAGTAAGCAAGACCGTGGTAACCGGAGCAGGACAGGGAATTACCCTTACAGCTCCTAATGGAACGGCTTACACTTTGGCAGTTAATAATTCAGGGGCTTTGAGCTTACCGCAACCCACTTCTGGAAACAGTTCTTTGCCTTTAAATTTATATTTTTACGGATCATACAACTCATTTAATCCTGTATCTGCTGAACTATTGAGAAATTCTAATAGTTTTAAAATTGGTTACAAATATTTACCTGCAAATACACAAATCAAATTTATTGCAGGACAAACTTCCTCAGCACAATCATATGGTGCTGATACAAGTAATTACATTATTCCCAATGGAGATAATTATGTTGCTTCATCAAATGGGTTCTATCAGATAAAGGTTATTCAATCAGGTAGTATAGGTAATACTCTACTATATTCGGGCGAATTGACAAATATTACTCCTGAAATAAACTTTTATAATGGTAGTCCGGCTTCTATACAACCAATAACCTATTATCCTTCTGTAAACTTATTTCAAACCTATGTTTACGGCATTACCACAGGAAATGCTTCATCATTTAGAATAATGTTGAATGGTGAAATGTTAGGTGATAATTTAAACGATGGAAATTTTGATTTTAATGGTTCTGCTATTGTATTTCCAAACTTAACGTCAACTCCTAAACATTTTAAGATTGAATTCAGTATAAATACAAATGGTACAGGAGAATATTATTTGACGCAACTATAAATCTAAAGAGGCAACCGCCTCTTTTTTTATGCAAAGTATCGGAATAAACAATCATAATTACTAAATTTGTGAGTCTTAAAAAAATCAAATAATAAATAACAGTATAATGTCAGACAAATCAAAAATCTATTACACCCTTACGGATGAAGCTCCGATGTTGGCTACACACTCGTTTTT
>JAKOOG010000215.1 GCA_022701545.1 Weeksellaceae bacterium
GAAAAACGGGTTAAAAAACCAATGACCAGAAATAATAAAGAAACAAGATAGGCAGACAAAATAAACTTATAAAAAAAATCGAACAATCCGTTTTCTTTAAGAAATAAACTCATGGGATACAGATATCTGAAAACACCTGTTTCCATATACATCAGCTCTTGTGGCATTAGAGTATTAGCTTGGGAAAACAATAAAAATAAATCTCCCTTCAACGATAATATTTCAATAATAGCTACCAAACCTATCATAACTCTGAAAAAAAGTAAAAAAGAAGCTTCTGAATATTCCCGCTTAAAATAATCCAATACTCTATTTGGCATGGTATAAATTGCTCTGTAATGCATATAATTGTATTTTTTTATTAAGATCTTTATAATAATCGGGAACAATCGTAAGAAGTTCTACTCGATACGAACTACAATTCGGAATTGAATAGGCTTTCTTTTTTCCTAACCATTTCATTGATTTTGTAATATATTCTCTCCTGAACTTAACCTGATCGGATAAACTGTCTTCTTTAATTAATTTTTTTGTTCCTTCTATATAATTGGCCATATACGAAGAATATCCGCCTAATCGTTGAATTCCGTTTACGCTGTTTAATCCAAAATATCTATCGGTTGATATAATATTACTGTTCTCATCGTAATAACTAATTTTAAAATATTTCTTCGATGATGTTTTTATACCGTAAAAACCGTACCCGGTATTGATACCCGTTAGAATGTAGTACCATTCATTATTTTCATTTTGTGTTAAAAATTTTGGCAAATCAGGTTTTGATTGATAATGGAAGTTCCAATAATTATCTACTGTAGTATTTATTCCCTGGAAAAAAATTAAAACCAGGTGTACTATGAAAAATATCGTTATTATATACGGCTTTGCCTTTTCCATGCTATTTAATTTTTATTTTTCTAAATCTATTGTATCTCTTTATAAATACTGATTTACTGGTTATTATAAAATTTATGACGTGTTAACTCATAAAATATTTAGATAAAATAGAGGCCATTATTTAAGTTCATAATTAATTTATTTAGTATAGATTTTTATCAATCTGAAAATACAGCAGTCTTTTCTGCTGAAGGCATCTGTACAGACCTGATCAAAAACAAGTCAGTAACAAAAGCCTTAATAAATATGAAGCTAAACCATGACCTCCTAATTAAAAATTGTGAGTAGAAATGTTCTTCTTTCCAAAAGGACATTATCTTTTTTTCCTAAATCATAAGCCTGCGAGTGCAGTACTTTGATTTTTTACAGGTGTGGTTGGCGATTCTGTCCATCTTGTATCACATTTGCTAAACGTTTGATTTGTCTGAAATTTAGCATCGCATGCTCCTGCTGCTATCTTTAGTTTAGAAGTAACCTCTGCCTTGTTAATAGCGTTATTGTTCTTCTCAGCAGGAGAAAAAGAAAAAACCACAAAAGTAGCTGCTATAGCCGCTGTTGAAAAAATTATTTTTTTCATAATAATAATTGCCGTCCCCTGTTTGTTTTTAAATAAGCAAAGTCGGGAACTTTTTCTTTGCTTACATGGTTTAAGAGTTTTCAATTTATTTATAATCCATTTTCTTTTGCATCGCGCACTACAAAATAGCTGAATGATAAATCGTTTTTATGGTTTCCAGTGCCCGCCATCCCTGATCGGGGGTTTTATTCCACCTTCCAGGTAATAGCCAGTGCTGTCTTTTAGCATATTATTAATTTCTTCAAAAGCAGAATCATTCTTCTCGCGTGCTGTTTTTTTAACAAATTCAGTTTCTGTGTCGGAAATATTTTCTGCAAGATCATCTGCATTATTTCTACAAGAAATTAATATCAATAATGTTGCAGGGAGGATAAACATCTTTTTCATATTTTTATAATTTTATGATTGACGGGTTTATCCGGTACCGGAAATTTATATAAGCTTAATGAGACGAAATTAGAGATTAAAATTCCCACCATTTACGAAACTTTGATGCGATTTATAAATCTGACCATCTGATTTATAAATTACACCAAAAATTACGAACTGATTATCAAATAATTACAATAGAAAGAAAGCATTTTAAATAGACTTTGATTTTAAGCTTATTTTAATTAATTTAGTAGATAAAACTAAACTTTGAAACTCTCTATACACCAGATTACCTTTTTATTTTTATTTTCTGTAGTGATGTTTCTTCATGGGCAGCATTTAAAAATTACTGACAATATCACTTTTTCGGATATTCGGAAGCATTATGAAGATTTGCCTGAAAATGACAAACAGGCATTACCTTACGTAAATGTCTATTTAAAAAAAGCCAAAAAAGAAAATGATTATCCTGAAATACTCCAAGGCTATCATGATGCGCTCTTCTTTTCCAGGGATAAACTCCAAAAACTAAAATATGCAGACAGTTGTGTAAGCTATATGCTAAAATCAAAAGATCAAAAGCTCATCAGCAAAGCCTATCTTGAAAAAGGCGTTATCTATTATTTTTTTTATAAACAGTATCAGCCTGCCTTAAACGAATACCTTAAGGCTTATGAATATTCTGAAAATATTGATGATGATTTTTTAAGATATAGGATTATTTATCACTTAGGCGTGGTTAAAAGCTACCTGGGATATTATAAGGATGCTCTAAAATTGTTTAAAGAATGTTCAGTACATTTTGAACAGCTCATTAAGTCTAAAATCCATCCTAATCTTATTTATAATAATAAAAAAGGCTACTTGAACAGTCTGCATCAACAGATTATCTGTTACAGACAGCTGAGAGACTATTCAAAATGTGATTCATTAATTCAGCATGGTTTATCCTTTTTTCGATCTTCTGATGGATATGATCTGGAAAAAGCATATTTCCTCAAATGTCTGGGCATTTCCTGTTTTAGAAGAAAGGAGTACAAAAAAGCGATTCAAAACTTTACACTAGCACTGCCGGAACTAAAAAAGATTGATGACTTTACAGCAACTTCCGTCAGCTATTACTATATGGGCAAATCCTATGAAAAAATGAATGAGGATAATCTGGCAGGTGTTTTTTTTATAAAAGTAGATTCTGTTTTTCAAAAAGAAAAATCTATTATTCCTGAATTAAGAGATAATTATGAAAGCCTTATCAATTATTATCATACTGTAAATATTCCGGAAAAAGAATTATACTATACTAAACAATTACTAAAAGCAGATAGCATAATCAATAAAGATTTCCGATATCTTTCTGATAAAATTCATAAAGAATATGATACAAAATCTTTACTGGTAAGACAAAAGCAATTGGAAAACAAAAATTCCTTCGGTTTAATTGCTTTAATTATTCTTTCCTTTTTTGTTATTATTTTGATTACAATTATATTTTACAGAAAAAAGCAAGAAAATGAAATTCAGCGTAAATATACAGAATTAGAAAAAAGGATCATTGACCAAAATCAGTTACCTGAAAAAACAGCTGTAACATCCTGTTTTGTCAAAGAAAACAAAACAGGTATTCCGGATACTGTAGTCAATGATATCCTGGAAAAACTCAATGATTTTGAAAAACGAAAAGGTTTTATAAAAAAGGGACTTACCCAACAAGAACTGGCTAAAAACTTCAATACCAATACCAGCTATCTTTCGCAAATAATCAATGAATCAAAAGGCAAAAATTTTAATACCTATATAAATAAATTGCGTATAAAATATATTACTCAGGAATTATATCATAATCCTAAGTATTTAGATTACACCGTGGAGGGGCTAACACAAAAATGCGGTATCTCTTCCCGTAAAAACTTCTCCGACCTCTTTCATGAGATTAACGGAATCCGTCCAACAGATTTTATAAAACAGAGGAAAAAAGAACTGAAAGAAAAAGCAAATGTATAATTCAGTCTGCCAGCACATTAGTATCATTATACAGAGTTTCCACATAGTAGGTTTATTCAGATTCATTACAGATAAATCTTTAACTTTAGCCGGATTACGAAATTTCGACAATTCCAGTTTTTGTTTTGCGAATGCATTAGAAAAACTACAACTTAGGTACTATACGGAAACCCGTAAAAACACCTCCCTGAATATCCCTACCTTTAAAAAACCAAAAATTGCTAACCAAAAACAAGAACATGCTATGGGATGGACTTACAGAAAAAGGGTGAAGCTGATGCCCGGCGTTCACCTGAATATCAGTCAGAAAGGCGTCAATACCACCATTGGCAAACAGGGAGCCAGTGTAAATTTCAGCTCGAGAGGCACACGGATAAACAATCCCTGGATCAGCCTTTTCAAAAAACTGTTTTGATTTTTATTTGATTTGGGAAAGGCCGTTACCAATGTGATAACGGCCTTTTTAATAATTCTATATTGATATGAGAAAAATTCCTGATTTCCAAGGAATAATATTTAATCTTAATTTCCGGGGATCTCAATTTCCAGTAATATGTTCTTGTTTTCTTTCAACTGCCGGAAGATATTTAGATCAGTCTTAAAAAATTCAGTTTTTAGAAAAAGATTCTCATAATATTCAATCCCTTTCAGCAGGTTTTCTTTAAACGTATTCCATTTCTTAATTTGGGAATTCGTCGGGGTTCCTGAAAAGTCTCCGATCTCTTTTGTTAGGTGATCGATATACATTTTAAGCTCATTGATAAACATATTCGGCCGGTTAACCGGGCCCAGAATATCGTCATTCCCGTAAATATGCTTCACCATTCTGGAAAGGGAAACTTCTTTATCAAAATATGCAAGATTGGGTCCCGGACAGATGACCACGCCCTGCTTTTCCCCTTTGATCTCAAGCTGATTTTCCAGATATGCAGCATTTACCAATCCTACGCAAAGACAGGCTTTCTCAGTGATGATACTTTTCTTCTTTTCATAAAGGGCTGTAGAAATTGCCTCTTTTTCCTGTTCAAGCTCGGCAAATTTGATCTCCTGGTATTTTTTCGAGGCCGTACAGATGCCGTCATCCGAATATTCTTTATGTAAAGCCAGTAATTTTTTCGGGCATGAACTTCCGAAGCGGTTTCTTTCTTGTCTCTCTTTTCTTATCCTTTCATTTGAAGTTCCTCTAACTGTATTGAAAGGCACGCCCAATGGCGAAAGGTTGCTCAGGTAAAAATCATTTTCTGTGGAAGCGGCCAATAGTTTTCTTGTTTCATCATCCACGGAGGTGGCTTCCGGAACAAGGAGAAAGGGCGATCCCCAGCCAACGCTGTCGACACTGTACTGTTTCAGCAGAAAGCGGTGCTCTTCGGCGGTTCCTACTCCACCCTGCACGGTAATGCCCATTTCCACGGGCTTGGCAACGGTATTTTTCCCTTTTTCTTCCAATGCTTTTGTCATCAGCAAATGGGCAGATGCCACAAGCTCGGTTTTCCTGATCCTGAATTCTTCCATAATCGGCCCCAGCAGCAGACCTTCCGTTGCAAAAGCATGACCGCCGCAGTTCAGTCCGGATTCGATCCTGTATTCCGAAACCCAAAGCCCTTTTTTGGCCAGGAAATTCCCCTGGATCATCGCTGAGCGGAAATCACTTACTTTCAGGATAATCTTCTTTTTTAAAGTCCCGCTTTCATCCGGAAAAAAATCATCGAACTCTTCCAGATAGCTGTACAGCCGCGGATTCATCCCTGCCGAAAGGACCACAGATGATGACAATTTACTGTTGGCAAAACCCCGTAGTGAGGCATGCGCATCATTATACATCGTGGGAAGCGGCTCGTGACCGTGAAAGTTTTCCTTATCCACCTTCGTCATAATGTTGACATCAATGCTGCCCCTCATAAAATGGTCGTCGACAAAACTTTTAACGGATGAAGAAATGCGGTCTTTACAGTTGAGGAATTGCTGCAGGCCCGTTTTCAGTTCAGAAGTATTGGGAAGCATTTCCATGAAGTTTTGTAAAGCCTTGCTGCTCCTACAAATTTCTTCTTTAAAAGCTTCAAATTTTTCATTCACGATATCATCCATCATGTTCAGATAATCGGTGATTCTCTTTGCACGATAGTCGTGCGTTTTCGTTGAGATACACGGATAATCCAGATGGAATTTTTTACTGTAAAAATTTTTCATTTTTTCTACAATCTCATCATCGATTATAGAAACTACGGATGAAATGCCGTATTGTGCCACACGGATAGGGCTGTCTATCGTGTACGCCAATCCCATTACGGGAATATGGAAATTGTGTAAAGGTTTATTGTTCATTATTATAAAAATTAAATAATTACTTCCCTCTAAATTCCCATCAACTGATTCACTGATACAAAAATACCGGTTTCCAGCCAATTATGCAGTAAATAACAAATTAATTTCCTAAATATGCGCAAAATCATTCCGGCCCCTTTCTGCTGTTTGGAATATTCCTCATGACGCTTCCCGTTTTTACCGCAGCCATCGGATATACAGCGATAGGGAATGAAATTTCAAACGGGTTTTAATAAATTATGATTTTAACCAAAAAATAATCATCAGATGATGATCCTTATGCATATCTTTATTATTTTTGCTAAAATTTCGGCAATAAATATAATTTCCGTATTATAATCATTACATTTACTACATTATTCGTTTAATCAAAATAGAAATTTAAGTCTCAATGACAAGTAAAATTACCGGTGTTGGCAATTATATACCCTCTGAAACCATTACCAATTTGTTTTTCGACAATCATGTTTTCATGAGTCAGGATGGCATGCATCTTAAAGAAGATAATGCGTCGATTACCAGTAAGCTGCAAAAAATCACAGGCATTGAAGAAAGAAGATATGCGGGAAGTAATCAGGTAACTTCGGATCTGGCATTCATCGCTGCTCAGGCGGCCATAGATGATGCGGGAATCGATCCCGAAACACTGGATTACATTATTTTCGCTCATAATTTCGGGGATGTAAAGGCAGGTACGGTTCAGTCTGACACAGTTCCGAGCCTTGCCTCAAGAGTAAAGCACCAGCTGAAGATAAAAAATAATTTCTGTGTTGCCTATGATGTCCTGTTCGGATGTCCGGGATGGATTGAAGGAATGATTCAGGCCAATGCATTCATCAGATCCGGCATTGCCAAAAGATGCCTGGTCATCGGTGCAGAAACTCTTTCCAGAGTAGTGGATGTGCACGACAGAGACAGCATGATCTATGCAGACGGAGCCGGCGCAGTCGTTTTGGAAAGCAGCGAGGACGGATCGGGAATTTTATCTCATCTCTCGGCCTCCCATACTTTTAAGGAAAAAGATTTCCTGTATTTCGGGAAATCCTACAATAATGAAAGCTGTCCCGATACCAAGTATATAAAAATGGACGGAAGAAAAATCTACGAATTTGCCCTCGTGCATGTACCGGACGCCATGAAGCAGTGTCTTGACAAAAGCGGATATTCCATCGGCCAATTAAATAAGATCATTATTCACCAAGCCAATGAAAAGATGGATGAGGCTATTGTAGACCGGTTTTATCAGCTTTATGGTGTGGATGCGCCGGATCATATTATGCCGATGGTTATCAACAAACTGGGAAACAGCAGCGTGGCAACCATCCCTACCCTTCTTACCATGATCCTGAAAAATGAACTTGAAAATCATGCCATAGAAAAAGGCGATATCGTTCTTTTTGCATCGGTAGGTGCCGGGATGAATATTAACGCGATCGTTTATAAATTCTAGATAAAAAAGCCGTGGCAAAACAGTTGTTTCGCCACGGCTTTTTTATTTACATCCGAAAAAATACACAAAACAAGCGTTAAGGTCAACGCAGGTGAAATATGAACAGTATTTTTCCGGAAGCTTACTGTATTCTGATTTATTTAATGTTATCTGAATGTCTCGTTTTCAAAAACATGAAGGTCAGCCCTAATCCCAATCCTGCCAGCAGAGCAATTTTTGTTTTCCGGGAAGGAACAGGAAGTATGGTTTCACCATAGATTCGGTGGGGCTGCTCGGAAGGCTGCAATACATTTCCGGAATCCGATGGGGCATTTTTCAGTTTCATCATCAGCCTCATGCCGGCAGAAGCGGTATTGATTACCGGTTTCGGAAAGAATTTATACATTCCGGTAAGTACCCTTGACATTATATCCGGGAACATTTCTTTTCTCGGAGTCTTCGCCAGCTCTACCATTTTTGCAGCAGTATCCCGAGGATCAGCGGCAAACGGCGGAATTTTAAAATCAAGTCCCGAATATTTTGCAGAATGCATATTTCCTGTAGAACGCTGGATCTGAGGAAAGATATTACAGATGTGCACTTCTGGGAAATCGGAGATTTCGCCATGAAGACATTCCATCATTCCGCGGATCCCGAATTTTGTTGCCGAATATACCGCACTGTACGGCGCAGGCATAAATCCTCCTATTGAAATATTATTGATCAGAATTCCTTCGTTCTGTTTTTTAAAAACCGGTAAAACACTGTAGGCACCGTGCATATATCCGAAAAGATTTGTTTTGATCACCTGCTCATTCAGATCCATCGGAATGTCTTCGAATTTCCCGCTGGCCATCACTCCTGCATTATTGATCCAGATATCGATCCGTCCATTGAATTCAAGGGCTTTGTTTGCCAGATTCTGAACGTCACTTGCAATAGAAACATCCGTAGGAACGGCCATCGCGGAAACTTCAAGGTCGCGGCACAAAGCTACCGTTTCTTCCAGAGCTTCTTTTCCTCTGGCTGCCACGACAATATTACAGCCTTCCAGAGCAAATGCTTCGGCAGCCGCTCTTCCTACCCCGCTGCTTCCTCCGGTTATAACTACGGTTTTCCCCCTGAGGCTTTGCCCTAATTGATCTTCTGATTTCATTTTGTGATTGGTGTTTGATTAATTATCTTAAAACCACCTATTTTTATGCCAATGCCCCATTTAAAACAAACAGATTTCGCAGTTTTTCGCGGGTGATGGCATGGCTTCTGCGCCGTTCAGCCACCGGAACAATGGTTAATTAATCACAAGGCGTAAAACTCTTGTGCACTTTGCCCCTTTATAGCATTCAGCGTTACGATACAGCATCATTATTTCTTTATCTTTTATGATAAGACCTAAAAAAAAGCTGCTTCATTTAAGAAACAGCTTTGTCTGATTATAAAAATTAAAGATTTAGTGTCCGGATTTGGCATCAGCTTCCTGCTTTACATGGCCGAGATATTTGGTACAATAAGCACCGAAAATCAGAATCACTACATAGCAGAAAACCGGGATGATGAAAGAGTGCTGAACCCCGAAATGATCGGCCAGGAAACCCTGGAAAATCGGAACGATGGCACCGCCCAGGATTGCCATAACCACCAATGAGGATCCCTGACTGGTGTATTTACCCAATCCTGAGATAGCCAGCGTATAAATATTAGAGAACATAATGGAATTGAAGATCCCTATTCCCAGAATACTGTACATTGCCATCGGGCCATGGTTCAGCATTGCGGAAATCAGCAGCAGCACGTTTACTGCGGCAAAAATAGAAAGGGTTCTTGCCGGAGCCGATTTCCCGATGAAAAATGCGATAAAATTTAAAACAATAAACACAAGGAAAAAGCTGATCTGGGAAAAGGTAAGATCCACAATACTGAAGATCACCAGGAAAACCGCTGCTGCGGCACCCAGCATATACAAAGCTTTTTTTCCCGGGCTGATGGAATGATTCAGTGAAATGGCACCCAAAAACCGTCCGATCATTGCACCGCCCCAATAAAGGGCAAGGTAATTTTTGCTTACCACTTCAGAAAGATTCATCACCTGAGGCTGCTCCAGGAAACTGATGATAAAGCTTCCTACCGCCACTTCTCCGCCCACATAGCAGAACATGGCCAGTACGCCGAATTTCAGATGGTTGTGCTGCAAAGCACCGAAACCTTTTACCACTTCTTCCCCGGCCACTTTAAAATCCGGAAGCTTAACCCTTGAAATGATCAAAGCAACCAACAGCAGGATCCCGGCGAAGATCAGGTAAGGAATCTTAGTGGCGGCTGCCGAAAAAGATCCGTCCGGTGCAGAGAACAGTTCAAAAATCAGGTGCCCGCCCAAAACAGGCGCAATGGTTGTCCCAAAAGCATTGAAAGCCTGCGTCATATTCAGGCGGCTTGAAGCGGAATCTTCAGGTCCCAGAAGGGAAACATAGGCATTCGCCGTGATCTGCAGTACCGTAAATCCAAGCCCTAAAATAAATAGAGCGCCCAAAAACAAAGGATAGGAAGCCAGGCTGGCAGCAGGATAAAACAGCACACAGCCGAAAGCGGCCAGGAAAATCCCGAATAGGATCCCTTTCTTATATCCTACTTTATCAATAGGATCTCCGCTGGACGTGGAGATAAAAAAGTAAATCAGGGAACCGATAAAATAAGCTCCGAAAAAACAGAACTGTACCAGCATCGATTCAAAGAACGTGAGGCTGAACAGCTGTTTCAGATAAGGAATGAGGATGTCATTCATACAGGTGATGAATCCCCACATAAAAAATAAAAGCGTAATGGTAATCAGCGGAACGGTATAGCTCCGGCTTTTGGTCTTCACTTCATTGATCATAACAGTTATTTTTTTAAAGGCGTTAAAGATAGTCTGTTTTGCCGATAAAAACTCAATTTGAGATATTAAATTTCGTCAGGCTTATCATATTTTTTAAGTATATAAAACTTTCGAAACTGACCGGTCTCAAAATAAGCATCTCCGCAAACCAAGGTGTCCTTGTTAAAAACAAGCCCCGCAGGTTTTACAGATTAGGCAGACTTTATCATAATTCTGTAAAATGTCTATCCTGCGGAGCATGAAATTAAGGTTTCAGATCTTCAAATTTATCATCTGCCGGAAGTATAGGGGATACTTTCTCTGCCATAAACTCTTCAGGTACGGAAAACCCTGCAGTCTGCCTGATATCCAGTGAAGAAGCACCCACCAGGATTTTATAATTTCCCGCTTCCGCCACCCAGGCCGACTTCGCCGTTTCAAATGAAGCCAGATCTTTAGGAGAGAGGGTCATGATAACGGTTTCAGTTTCTCCAGGTTTCAGTTCTTTGGTTTTGGCATAGGCCTTCAATTCGGAAACAGGCTTGTCGATTGTTTTTCCCGGTGCAGAAAGGTACAGTTGCACTACTTCTTTACCGGAAACGTTTCCTGTATTTTTCACATCTACCCTAACTTCCAATGCATTGCTGAAAGTATTTGAACTTGTCTTGAGATTTGAATAGGTAAAATCCGTATACGACTTGCCATAACCGAATTCAAAAGAAGGCTTTACTTTAAAAGTACTGAAATAGCGGTATCCTACATAAATACCTTCCTGATAGGTAACGTCTTTCGGGTTGTCTGCAGGAACTCCCGGGAAGTTCTTAGCCGAAGCATGATCCGAATAATTCACAGGGAAGGTCATTGTCAGTTTTCCTGAAGGATTTACTTTTCCCGAAATGACATCTGCTACAGAATGGCCGCCTTCCTGTCCCGGCTGCCAGGCCAGAAGAATAGCATCTGCCTTGTCTTTCCATGAAGCCGTTTCTATAACCCCGCCGATGTTGAGGATAACCACTACCTTTTTTCCTTTGGAATGAAAGGCCCTGGAAATTTTATCTAACATCCTGATTTCCTCCGCCGCCAGATCGAAATCATTGTTTACAACCCTGTCGCCGCCTTCTCCTGAATTCCTTCCTAACGTGACAAAGGCAATGGCTGAAGTTTCGGCTTTCTCAGCAATAAAAGCATCATCCATTTTCATTTCGGGAAGCCTTTCCGGCAGCGCCAGAATCCCTCTTTTCTTCCGGTTTTCCTTTTCGGCAGCCGCTTCTTTTTCCGCGTAAGGCTTATACAGATCCACCAGTTCTTTATCCAGCTGATAGCCCGCAGAAGTAAGACCTTCCAGCAAGGAAACGGTGTGCCTGTTGTTGACACTGCCGCTTCCGGTGCCACCTGTAATCCAGGCGTAGGACGTTACTCCGAATAAGGAAACTTTTTTCTGTTTTTCGGCAAAAGGCAAAGCATTTTTTTCATTTTTAAGCAGAACCATCCCTTCGGCAGCAGCACTTCTCGTTATTTCCGCATTCCGGTTCAGCAGCGGCTTGTTGCTGTATTTATACTGATCGAATGTAGGTGTTTTAAAAATATATTCAAGAATTCTTCTCACATTGAGATCAGCCGTTTCCCCCGATACCTTTCCCGAATTGAGCGCTTCGAGCAAAACCTTTTTCTGTGCAGAGATTCCGGGCATCAGAAGATCGTTGCCGGCATTCATTTGTTTTACAACATCGGAAATGCCGCCCGCCCTGATGGATTCGAATCCCGGGAACCCACCGAACCAGTCGGTCATCACTATTCCTTTAAAACCCCATTCCTTTCTTAATACCTGGGTCAGCAGGTCTCTGGAGTCGGAAGTGTAAACACCATTGACCTTGTTGTAAGAAGACATCACCGTCCATGGCTGGGATTCCTTAACGGCAATTTCGAAATTTCTGAGGTACAGTTCCCGCATGGCCCTTTCAGAAACATGGGCATTGATTGTAAGACGGTTGGTTTCCTCATTATTGGCTGCAAAATGCTTGATGGATGTCCCGACGCCCTGCGACTGGATTCCATTGACTACGGCAGCGGCTGTTTTTCCCGAGATCAGCGGATCTTCGGAGTAATATTCGAAGTTCCTGCCGTTGAGCGGGTTTCTCTGGATATTTAGCGCCGGCGCCAGCAGCACATCAACCCCATATTCTTTTACTTCGTTTCCCATGGCTTTGCCCACTTCTTTCAGCAGCGCCGTGTTCCAGGTGGAAGCCAGCGCCGTTCCTACCGGGAATGCGGTAGCATAATAAGTTTGGGAATCATTTTGGCGGGTTGGGGCAATTCTGAGGCCGGCCGGTCCGTCTGCCACTACCGTAGCAGGAATTCCGAACCGTTCCAGGACAGCTGTCCCTCCGGCCGCTCCGGGAACCAGCCCCTGTTTCGAATCTCCTACCGGACCGGTAAGCACTTCAATTCCGGGCATTCCGGTCCCGATCAGAAGCTCCGCTTTTTCTGCATTCGTCATCTGCCGGATGATCGCATCAATTCTTTTATCCACGGCAAACCTGGTATCTTCCCAAACATCCAGCTTACCGTTTTTATTCAGGTCCTTAAATATTTTTCCATCCGCGGTAACCGTCGGATTATTCTGTGCTTTTACAAAAGGCGATGCTGCCAGTAAAGCAAGGAACAGTCCCGAATATTTCGCTTTTTGGGAAAACTGCAACAAGGTTGATTTATTCTTCTTCATATTGTCTGCTATAAAAATTTATGAAACCTCAGCCAGTTAAGATACACTTCAGACCATTGGTCTACGGGCAGATTCTGCTTACCCATTCCGAAACCGTGTCCGCCCTTTTCATAAAGATGAAGCTCTGCGGGCTGCCCGGCTTCCTGCCATTTGCTGTACAGCAGAACCGATTTCGGAGCCAGCTTCAGCTGGTCATCGCTTGCCGCACAGACAAACAGGGGAAGCGGGGATGTTGGAATGGCTGTATCCAGGATTTCACGGCTCGGACCTCCGTAAATGGATGCTGCAAAATTGGGGATTGTGGAAGCATCCTTGCTGTGAAAAATACTTTCCAGAATAACACTGGCTCCGGCCGAAAAACCGATCACACCCAGTTTTTCCGGATTGATCTTCAGCGCTCCGGCGTGATTTCTGATATAGGAAATCGCCGTTCTGATATCATTTCCTGCCATTTCTTTGATGGGTGCTGTCCGGGTATCGAAATCCACCCTGTTCTTAAGGTTGTCCATCATCTCCTTTGCCGGATCGTTGGATTTGGTTTCCAGCAGCCTGTATTTCAGGACGACAGCCGTGATCCCGTTTTCAGCCAGTTTTTTAGCCATATCAATGCCTTCCCGGTTGATGGATAAACTCTGGAATCCGCCGCCGGGAGCAATTACAATCACCGTTCCGTTGGCTTTGGCTTTATCAGCTTCGAAAAGCAGCATGGAAGGTTGCGTAACATTATATACGACTTCGGTTTTAAACAGCTGACTGAACTGCTGTGCTTCTTTCTGTGTCCAGTTTTCCGTTCCGGGTGCTTTTCCCTGGTACAACGGAATGGTCTTTTGGGCATGGACTGCCAGACCCGCAAGAAACAATCCTGCTATCATGAATTTTTTCATTTTAAAATATTTTGTTTTACGTT
>JAKOOG010000221.1 GCA_022701545.1 Weeksellaceae bacterium
TAATCATAACTTTGGTTTTAAGCAATTGGAGTATTAAATAACAAGGTTTAAATATTGATAATTCACGATTAAAGCCTACATTTAATTATCCCTTCTTTTTTAATATTATTTTTTTAGTTTTAACCGGCTGGAAAAAATTCAAAAAATAATTTTGACAGGTAAAAATTAACCATCTATTCAGTATTCTTTAACAGGCAAAAAATTTAGATTAATGGACGGCAATTACTATATGATTCATGATTACCTGATCTTTGTCGGGGTATTTGCCATTTTCTTTTTTTTTACGGTAAGCATTTATTTGTTAGTTGAAAACCAAAAGCTTAAGCGAAAGAACAGCAGGCTTTCGGGAACCAATAAAATGATCCAGCAACGCCTGAATGAAGTCCAGCTCGAGCAGATCGGAACCAAGCTGAATCCGCACCTGTTTAAGAACATCCTGAATTCCGTCCAGTCGCATGCCTATCACACCTACAGATCCCTGGATCAGCTGGCCAATGTTCTGGATTACATCCTGTACGAAAGCAACAACAAATTCGTCAGCCCTAAGGAAGAGCTGAATTTTGCTTTAAGCCTCATCGAAATCAACAAGATCAAGATCAACCCGCTTTTTGATTTCAGGATTAAATCCAGGATCAATAAATCGGATGAAATATATGAAGAGAAGGTTTTTGCCCCGCTCCTTTCGGTGGATCTGATCGAGAACGCCTTTAAGCATACGGATTTTTTGGCGCAGGATTCTTTTATTTCCATCCATCTGGAACTGGAAGACCGTATTTTTATCATGAGGGTAAGCAATAAAGCCTCCCTGAAAAACGTCCTGGAAAAGGAAAACAGCGGTTTCGGAAGCCAGTCGCTGGACCAGAGGCTGAAAATGATCTATTCTGAATTTTATACCCTTCATAAAACTTCAAAAAACGGTATCTTCACCGCGGAATTAACAATCAATTTAGGCGAATTCTATGATAAAATGCGTTATTCTTGATGATGAATTACTGGCCATCAGCTACCTGAAGCTTCTGTGCGAGCAGATTGAAGACGTAGAAGTAGTAAAAGCGTTCAACGATCCTAAAATATTTTTAAAAGAGATCGATAAGATAGACTGCAACGTCTGTATTCTGGACATCGAAATGCCGGGAATCAATGGCTTGCAGGTGGCCGAGCTGATTTCCGGATCAAAAAAAATCATCTTTACAACGGCTTATAAAGAATATGCTGCCGAAGCATTCGACCTGAATGTCGTGGATTATGTACGCAAACCCATTAAAAAAGAAAGGCTTGCCCAGGCTTTTGAAAAGGCAGCCGAACTGATCCAGAAATCCCATAAAAAAGATTTCATCGAATGGAATACCAATATCGGCAAAACCGTGATCTTTACCGACCAGATCGCCTACATCAGGACCTCTGAAATCGACAGCCGGGACAAAGACATCATGCTGAACGACGGTACCAATATCGTCCTGAAAAACCTGAATTTCAAAAACCTCCTGGAAATGCTTCCGGCAAAAGATTTCGCCCAGGTGAATAAAAAAGAAATTATTGCAAGGTCTACCATCAAAGTATTTTCAACCAATGAAATTATTACCACCATTCCTGCAGAAAACGATAATTTTTTAAAACTGCACATCGGCGAATCGTATAAAACGTCACTGATGGAAATGTTCGGAAAATAGATCCTTCAAAGGTTTCCGGTTTGGTTACAGGATTTGGCAGGTTGATTACAAAAGCCTGTGTAAGCCATTTTTGAAATCTATTTTTGCGCCTGATTACATAATTTCACAATGAAAAAGCTTATTTATGCCGGCGGGATTTTTACTTCCTTCCTATGCTTCTCCCAGGATACGGAACCTAAAATTAATGCTTCGTTTTTTGATGGCATTGTGGCGGCAGGCTATGCAGACCATGGCGCGTTTATTAACTTTACCGGCCCGAATATCAGTTTTAAAAATAAGAATCTTAAGCTGATGCTGGGGATGCTGCCTTCGTTAAGAATTAAGCAGGACCGCTCTGAAGTGACCCGGAACAGTGCCATGATGCCAACACTTGGTGCCGGTGCCACGGTAATTTACAGAAAGTTTGCCCTGCAGATTCCGGTCTATTACAACACCAAAACGGCCTCCCTGGACGGAGCGTGGAAAGCGGGGATCGGCCTGGGTTATTCTTTCCGGTAGGCTTTTATTACATTATTTGTGACATTTGTTACATTTAAAAAAAATCAATGCTGATCAACCATATATTCTTAGGAAATTTACACTGACAAAATTAAAAACGAACTATGAATTTGGGAAAATACAAGAACATTATTTTCTACTTCAGTACCATCGCCTTCTTTTCGTGCCTGATGTACTGGTTCTTTGTGGAGGGGAAAACGCTGGAGATCGGGGAAAATATTGCGCCGGCCAAATCGACAGGCGGTACGATGTGGCAGAATTTTGTAGATTCATTTCTTACCAACCTTCATCACCCTTTGGCCCTGTTGCTGGCTCAGATCGTTACCATTATTATGGTGGCCAAACTTTTCGGATGGATCTGCGTAAAGCTGAAACAGCCTTCCGTTATTGGTGAAATGATTGCCGGTATCGTTTTAGGGCCTTCCCTTTTCGGGATGTATTTCCCGGAGGTCTCTGCTCTTATCTTTCCGAAGGAATCGCTGCCCAACCTGCAGTTCCTGAGCCAGATCGGGCTGATCCTCTTTATGTACATCGTCGGGATGGAGCTGGATCTGGGTGTCCTCAGAAAAAAAGCGCATGATGCAGTGGTCATCAGCCATGCCAGCATCATCATCCCTTTTGCCCTGGGGGTCGGGCTTTCCTATTTCATTTATAAGGAATTTGCGCCGGACGGGATCCAGTTCAGCTCCTTTGCCCTCTTTATCGCCATTGCCATGAGCATCACCGCATTTCCGGTACTGGCACGGATTGTTCAGGAAAGGAATCTCCACAAGACCAAAATTGGAACGGTGGTCATCACCTGTGCTGCAGCCGATGATATTACTGCCTGGTGCATCCTGGCAGCGGTGATTGCCATTGTAAAAGCAGGATCTTTCTCGGGATCAATTTTCGTTATTCTAATGGCTGTCCTTTACGTATTTATTATGATTAAAGCAGTAAGGCCTTTTCTGGCCCGGATTGCCGAAGCGCAGAAAGGCAAAGGCTTTATCAGCAAGGCTTTGGTAGCTGTATTTTTCCTCATCCTGATTATCTCGGCGTATGCCACTGAGGTGATTGGCATTCATGCCCTTTTCGGCGCTTTTATGGCCGGAGCCATCATGCCGGAGAATGTGAAATTCAGAAGCCTGTTCGTAGAAAAAGTTGAAGATGTTGCTTTGGTTTTACTGCTTCCGCTTTTCTTTGTCTTTACAGGACTCAGGACGCAGATCGGATTGCTGAATGATCCGCATCTCTGGAAAATCGGAGGATTCATCATCCTGACGGCAGTGGTCGGGAAATTTGTAGGAAGCGCCCTGACGGCAAAATTCCTGAACCTGAGCTGGAAAGACAGCCTTACCATCGGTGCCCTGATGAATACCAGAGGCTTGACGGAGCTTATTGTACTGAATATAGGCTACGACCTTGGCGTCCTGGGACCTGAGCTTTTTGCGATGCTTGTCATCATGGCACTGTTCACAACCTTTATGACCGGGCCTTGTCTTGATCTCATCAATTACCTGTTCAGGGGGAAAAAATCTTCTCTGGAAGAAGAGGATGAAGACCATGGAGATGATGCCAAATACCGGATCCTGCTTTCTTTTGAAACTCCGGGATCCGGAAGCACCCTGCTGAAACTTGCCGATAACTTCACCCGTAAAATGAACGGCAACAAAAGCGTAACCGCCATGAATATCGCCCCTGTTGACGAACTGCATACCTTCGATATCAACCATTTTGAAAATGAACAGTTTAAACAGGTGATAGAAACCTCAAATGACCTGAATCTTGAAGTCACCACCCTTTTCAAAGCATCTACCGATGTTGAAAATGACCTGACAAGCATTACCAACAGGGGAAATTACGACCTTCTTCTGATTATGCTCGGAAAATCGATGTATGAAGGCAGCCTGCTGGGAAGATTGCTCGGTTTTACCACAAAGATCATCAATCCGGAAAAGCTGCTGAATACCGTAAAAGGAAAAGGAAATATTTTCAACAATTCTCCTTTTGACGACTTCACTCTGCAGATACTGGATAAAACCAATATTCCCGTAGGCATTCTCGTGGAAAGGAATTTCACCTCTGCCGACCGGGTTTTTATCCCGATGTTTAATTTAAGCGATTTTTATCTGCTGGAATATGCAAAGAGGCTCATCAACAACAACAATTCCCAGATCATTATCCTGGATGTTGCCGGACAGATCCGCAGCAATATTGAAGTAAAAGAGCTTATCCGGAGCATTGAACAGGTAGCCCCAAACCACATCACCCTTTATAATGAGAAAAAAATTGAGAAAGAATTTCTGGATGCCCAGGATCTGATGCTGATCAGCAGCAAAAGCTGGAAAAACCTGATCGACACCAAAAGTTTATGGCTGTCCGATATTCCTTCGACCATGATTATCTCAAATCCTTAGTAGTGAATGGTGAATTTTGCTTTGAAAAGTCAATTTTAAAAGTCTATTATTTGTTGTCAATTTCTATTGATCAATGGTCAGCCTGAATAGAAATTCATGTGCAAAGCAAAATTCACCGTTCATTTTTTTTAATTTCAATTAAAAAAATTTGCCTATCTTCGTTTGGTGATAACAAACAACGGAACATATTATTACGGAATTTTTACCTCAGCTTTGGGATAAGGATTTTGCATATCAATAACATCAGCCTCGTCCTCGGACGGGGTTTTTTATTTAAAATTTAAACGATGAAAATAAGTATTGTAGGGGTTGGACTGATCGGCGGATCGATGGCTCTAAAGTTAAGAGAAAAGGGAATGGCCGGTTTCATTTACGGAATAGACAATAGTGATAGGCATCTTAACGAAGCTCTGGACTTAAAGATAATCGACGAAAAGGCCGATCTGGAAACCGGAATTAAAAATGCGGACCTGGTTATTCTTGCGGTCCCGGTAGATGCAGCTAAAAAACTGCTGCCCAAAGTGCTGGATTTAATTTCGGAAAGCCAGACGGTGATGGACGCGGGTTCTACGAAAGCAGGGATTGTGAATGCGGTAAAAGATCACCCCAACCGCTCCAGATTTGTAGCTTTCCACCCGATGTGGGGCACGGAAAACAACGGTCCGAAATCTGCCGTTTCAGAAAGTTTTTCCGGCAAGGCCGGGGTTATCTGCAACAAAGAGGAATCTGCCAAAGACGCTTTGGAGGTAGCGGAAAAAGTAGCGGAACATCTTGACATGCACCTGATTTACATGAATGCCGAAAGCCACGACGTACACACGGCCTACATTTCCCATATTTCCCATATCACCTCTTATGCTTTAGCCAATACCGTTCTGGAAAAAGAACGGGAAGAAGAAACCATCTTCCAGCTGGCCAGTTCGGGGTTTTCCAGCACCGTCCGTCTTGCAAAATCCCATCCCGAAATGTGGGTGCCGATCTTTAAGCAGAACAAAGAAAATGTGCTGGATGTCCTGAACGAGCATATTTCCCAGCTGAGAAAGTTCAAATCCGCGCTGGAAAAAGAAAATTTCGAATATCTGGGAGAGCTTATTTCCAATGCAAATAAAATCCGGGGGATTCTGGAGAAGTAAATTGTAATAAATCACCTGCACAACCGTTCGGTTTAATCAATCTCCATTAATCTCATACAATATTCCTCAATTATCTGATTCCTTTAACAGGTTTCAGCTAGTAGTCGATTTAAACAGGCTCTTATTCAACCTGCTGAGGGACTTCTGTGCAAACGGTTTTTATGATGATCCGTCTTTTCCAACTTCCGCAGATGGGGTGTAAGCTTAAGGCCTGTAATGTTGAGCAGCCCTTTTTCAGCCCTCCGAATCTGAGCTTTTCCCTTAAATGATCGCTGCAGATAGACAATGACCATGGCCCGCCGATAAGCCTGAAGGCATATAGTTCCGGGCATTCGTCTGAATGTATTTTTATTTGCAAAATGAACAGAGGCACCCTTTCTTTTATCCATTACTTACATTTTTGATAGTACCTAACAATTGGCAACCCATACAGCTATTGCAGTTTACAAATATTATTTTTGTACGATAAAATTTGAAGTATGAAAACATTAGTTATCATCATTCATCCTACAATGGAAAATTCTCTGATCAATAAAAGATGGAAAGAAGAACTTGAAAAATTTCCGGAAAAATTTACCGTTCATGACTTGTATGAAGCATATCCCGACGGAAATATTAATATTGAAAAAGAACAGAAGATGATCGAAGCCTATGGCAACATTATCTTTCAGTTCCCTTTTTACTGGTTTAGCAGTCCGCCGTTGCTTAAGAAATGGTTTGATGAAGTTCTCGTATACGGCTGGGCTTTCGGAAGCAAAAGCGGCTATAAGTTAAAGGATAAAAAAATTGCTTTGGCCCTATCTACAGGGATTGATAAGCAAGGATACAGTGAATCGGGAAAATATAAATATACAATTAATGAGCTGCTGAGGCCATTTGAACTTACTTTTGAGTACATTAAGGCCGATTACAAGAACCCTTTTGTCTATTATGGCTCAGAACAGGAGACGCCGCAGGAATCTTTTGAAGAAAGCATTCCGCTCTACCTGGATTTTATTGAAAAATTGTAATGGTTCTTAACTGCTTTCCGTTACACTGAAAATAGTATGAACTCTATACTTTTCTGCAATGTGAAAAAGACCCCTTAAAAAAAGAGGCCTTAGTGAGAAGTATGTATAACACTGATTAAAATCTTGAAATACCTGGCGTACCGGTTATTTCCAGTAGCTCCACTGGGCTCCGTCATATACGGCCAGTGAGGAAGATACGGTATCGTATACCATCGTTCCTGCAATGGCGCCCCGAATAGTGAGATGCGGGTTTGCTACCTTGGGAAGGACCATGGCCTTCGTTGTGGACTCCATGACCAGGACACCCGGCTTTGCAGAAGCAACAGCACCTATAATCGTTCCGGCTCCTGTTTCGGTTCCCGAATTGGAATACGGGTGAACCACGCCCTGGCTGCTGTCGGTAAGAACCGTCCAGCCCGTATTCTGGAATACCTGTACGGATTTGTCCGTTGTATTGAATACGAATGTTCCTCCTGCTGCTCCCGGAGCAGAGGCTACCGATGGCAGTATGATTCCTTTGGCTTCCGTGTTGAATTCCAGCAGGACGCTTGAATTTGTAAGGGTTTCCTTACCTATGGCAACTTGTGCGCTTACAGCAATCGATAAAAGAAATGCAGGGATGCACATAATAGATTTGATGATATTCATTTTGATTTTTTTTGGTTTATCGGTTTTCATTACATCCTCTGCTGATACAGTTCCACCCGGTTCGGGTCGCATCGATGGAAGGAGCATTGCCTCTGTAAAGCTGTACGCACTTGAGATCCGTGTTGTAAATAAGCATACCCTCTAGAGGTACCAGGGCATTTCTCTGGGTGGTGGTCATATGGGTGATTACCATTCCTTTATCGGAAGCATCCAGTACAATATGGCCATTGGGTACACTCTGCGGCCAATTGGCTACCGTCCTGCTGCTTTTGGTAAGGATGCCCATTTTTGTAAAACCGCCGGGCGTACCTGTTGCCCCGGGCTGGGTACAATAGCAGGGAACAGTATTTTTTCCGCTTCCATAGCCTGAGATTCTTGTGGGCCCCACAACATTTTGGGTTACCGTTACCGAGTTGCTGCCGGAAGTATTCCAGCTGATATTGTTGAAAGTATTTCCGTTCATAAGCACCAGCGGAAAAAGAGGTCCTCCCGAAGTTTTACTTCCGAACATGCTGATCGACCCTGTAGGACTGATGACCACCCGTACTGCCGGCGTCGTGGAAGCACTTCCGGAAATATTCCATATAGCCGGCACGCTTCCGTCTTCCCATCGTGCACCGTCCGCGAACCGTAAATTTTGGGTAAGCCCGGCACCGGAAGAAAATTCAATTTCCTGGGTAGCCAATAGAGTGCCGTTGATGTTCATATTAAACGAATTATCAAGCCCATAAATATCGAGTGTGAATCCATAGTTAGTCGCCGGTTGGCTGAAAGTTTGAGGTGTACCGGCAGGAATCGAAGTTCCGTCGCCCATGGCAAACGTCTGACCGTTGACATCCACCGTACAGACTTGGGATCTTATGGTGAGTAATAATCCCGGCAGCAGCAGGGATAAGGTTAAAAATAATTTCATGCAATTTCTCATTGGGTTTAATTTTTTTAATTGTGAATCATTGATGGGGAGAAGTTTTGATCATCGTTTTTAGAATCGCCGGAATGGAACGATGGCAAAACTATGCTGAATTTTAACGATATGCACTTGTTTACCGTATCATATTCGCGAATCTGAAAGGTGTATTTCCGTATGAACTGCATCAGAATGCATGACAGGCAATATTCCGCAGAATCTCATTTCATGAAATCCATTTTCCAAAGCATCGCAAGTAGGGTTTTTATAAATCTGAAAGCGGGGAAAATCTCATCAGATACCAGCAGGTATCGATGGAAAAAGGGTTCCGAGCCTTTGGTTTTACGGTAAGATTTTGTTTTAAATCGAAATCAGATGGAATACCGTGAATTCGAGTTGAAATTGAGTATAATATCGATAGAAACGTGCCTTGTCATCCTGAGTAAATTGAAGGGAGCCCATCCACTCGATGAGGTCTGATGAACCGGATTTAGCCAAAATTTATTATGTTAAAGCCGAGTTTTAAACTTTTACAAATGCATCGGCCGGAAACCTAGAGTTACTGGTAAGTCTATAATGTTTTAATTTCAGGGCATTTAAAATACTTTATTATAACCAAACTCGCACGAGAAAAGTATGTTTTCAGGAAGCTTAATACGGTTTTACTGATCTGAATGGTTAAGTTCAATCAGCACTCACTTACTTCACTCACTGAAATGTCCTGGATATGCTTAATGAATACGGAAGGAGGAACTTCCGTGACCTTTTTAAAAATGGTGGTAAATTTATTGGCGGAAGAAAAGCCTGATTCCTCAGCCAGCGTTGCGATCTTGTATTTTCTGAATTTAGGGTCCTCCCTAAGCTGACGGATAATATAATTAATCCTCAGTTCATTGATGTAATTATTGAAATCCTTTTCCTTATACCGGTTAATAATATGGGAAATGTATTTTATATTGGTCCCCAGATGAGCAGCAAGAAAAGGCAGCGACATATTCCGGTCCGTAAACAGCACCGATTCTTCAAACTCCCGGAGCTGCCGGAGCAGTTTCTGTTCAGTCTCCGATGGCATCAAGATATTTTCTCCACTTTCAGCATTTGCCATATCCGGCTCTGGAACGGCAGGCTCCGGCATTTCTTCTGCCGCGCTTTGCCTGCTCTCGTATTCCTTAAGCAGGCGGTTGATCCTTTCAGTGTTTTTCACCTGACGTTTCCGGTACCTGAAAAACATAAAGAAGCTGCCCGTCAATAAAAATGTTCCGGCCAAAAGGAAATAGTTTTTGCTCTTGCTGTCCGTTTCCGCCTTTTCCGCTTTATGTTCCATACTCACGTACGAATCATCAATAAAAGCACTTTCCTTCTCGGCAAGGATATTATTCAGGGTGTCGGTTTTCTGCTGGACTTCCCCGGATTTTTGATTATCGTTCAGTTTTGAGTAGTATTCTTTGGAGGTGGCATTCACCTCTATCTTCAGCCGGGGATAATTGGAGGCGTCTGCAATTTTTTGTGCACGTTCCAGGTATTTCGCTGCATTTTTAAGATCATCCTGTTTCAGGTAGATCGCGGCCATCCCGTTATAAATAAGTCCGGTGAGAAAGTTTTCAGGAGATTTTTCTGCCAGCACCAGCGCTTTCCGGTAATGATCCATTGCCTTTTTGTAAGTCCCGGCATAAAAATAATTAAGGCCCGTGAGCTGTTCATTGTTCGCCGAAAAGAAATCCAGATTTTCCTTGGTTTTATTAAATTTCGACTGGGCGATTTCGATATACCGGATGGCTTTTTTATAATTCTTTCGCTCCGTTTCGTAGTACGCCATTTCCTGATACATCAGACCCTGCATGCTGTTGCGGGCAGGTTCTTCCTTAATCATACTCCCTGCTTCCAATGCCTTATCGATATACTGTTTCGACTTTTTAAACAGTTTCAGGATCCGGTACTGCGTCGCAAGGAATCCATATACCCGGGCTTCCCATGCGGGATTTCCCGTTCCTTCAATAATACCGGCGGACTTATCGGCATAGGTTACCGCTTTCTCTACTTCTCCGGCCTGCTGATACAGCGAAGCGGAAAGCATCAGGCTTTTGGTACGGAAATAGGGACTTTCCGAAATTCCATACAGGGAATCCGCTACCTTTACGGCCTTGCCGAAGTCTTTCTGTGAAGTTTCCAGGTAGGTCTTCGTATAAACTGCATGGTAAGCGGCCGGATCCTGTGCCGTAAGAGCAGAGAAGAGAAAAAGAAAGGGAATCAGGAGAATTTTACACATCATAGCTGCTTAGGTAACCTAAGAGACTGTAAAAGTATCACTAATAATTGAATTACCAGATGAACGGAAAGTAATATTATTAATAACACTTAAATGTAAGATGATCTTATAAACTTTTACTTTTATGCAGAGAAGAAAAAACTTCCGGCTCGCGGCTTTCCTCATCCGACTTATTTATGTTTATGCCTGCTTACTCTGTCGGAATCAAATGTCTGTTATTTTCCTTTCACTCAATCGGTTTATTAAATTTTATTTAATTTCAATCTTATGATAGGCCATCCACCGTTTCAAATTTCCAGTCATTCTTTTTAGATGATCTTCATTCAGGAAAATATTGGTTCAGTAATCGAACCGGTCGCACTGAACACTGATGTAATAGGTTATGATGGCCAGGCAGGCAAAGGATAAAATTTTTTTTTCTTCATTCCCGATTTCAGTTACCCACGCATAACCTTTGAGGAAGTGGTCTGCCTTTGCCTGATATTCCTCTTCGTTCGGATGAATGGTAAATAACTGGAACAGGAAATACGAAATATCAAAGCACAAATAGCCGTTGCCGCAAAAATTGAAATCAAAAAATGTAATTTCCTTTTCATGGTCGATGTGCAGATTGTCAAACCAAACGTCAAGATGCACTGCTCCGGATCTTATGTTTTGCCGGTCAAGGTTTTCCAGAAATTCTATTTCGCTGATGTTTTTACTATAAAATTCTTTTGTTTTTAAAACAGGGGGGTTGAAGTAAGCTCCGGGCATTGTAAGATATTCTTTCCAGTTCAAGGTTTTCTGTCGTTTGATGCACTTTTGCCAAGGCCTGCCCGATGAGAAAACTGGCCTGTTGTGAAAATTTTGCAGTTTTTATGCCTTCTGCATACGAAAACAAATTGCAAATATACTATACCCGAAATTGGATACTCCCTGGTCTTAAGGAATCTGAACTGTACCGATAAAAATTTTGGTGATTTCCTGCCATCCGACGAAAAGATTGTCATTAATATGCTGGCAGAACGGATCAAGCTGCCTGAAGCGAATGGATTTGTCAAATCTGAAGCATCATTCGAAAAGAACAACAAGTTTAATTACTCCTTTATTAGGAAAGGCATTAACCTGCTACAACAACCGCGGAACTTATGATCTGTGGGATGAAATACAATCTATGAATAAGCGAAGTCCGTGTTTAAAATCTAACCGTAATTTAATTGCAAGTTTTTAAGATTAACATTCCGGAACATTCACGGCGATGGCCAGTCCGCCTTCCGAAGTTTCCTTGAACCGGTCGTTCATTGATAAAGCGGTTTCCCACATCGTCTGAATCACCTCATCCAGGGTTACTTTGGCTTTTGCAGGATCACTTTCCAAAGCAATATTGGCAGCCGTAATGGCTTTAATGGCTCCCATGGTATTTCTTTCGATGCAAGGAATCTGCACCAGGCCTCTGATTGGGTCACACGTTAATCCAAGATGATGTTCCATGGCGATTTCTGCCGCCATCAAAACCTGGCCCACGCTTCCGCCGAGAATTTCCGTAAGACCGGCCGCAGCCATTGCGGAAGAGACCCCGACTTCTGCCTGGCAGCCTCCCATCGCCGCCGAAATGGTTGCATTTTTCTTGAACAGTGTCCCAATCTCTCCCGCTACGAGAAGAAATCGTACAATATCATCCTCATTTGTACAATCGGTGAATGCCTGGGCATACATCAGAACGGCAGGAATAACGCCGCTTGCCCCATTCGTGGGAGCGGTAATAATCCTTCCGAAGCTTGCATTTTCTTCATTTACCGCCAGGGCAAAGCAGGAAATCCATTTGTTGATATTGGTAAAATTTTCTTCGGCATCCACCACCTGGCGGAACCATTCATCTTTGTTCCTGTAAATTTTATCGCCCAGCAATTTCCGGTTGATTCCGGCAGCTCTCCTGGAAACATTCAGCCCGCCGGGAAGTACCCCTTCCTTATTAACGCCTTTATAAATACACTCTTTGATCTGCTGCCAGATGTAAAGGGCTTCCGCTCGCGTTTCCTCCGGAGATCTCCAGCTTTCTTCATTCATCAGGATCAGATCCGAAATCCTGTTAAGGCCCAGCTTCTCGCAATATTTAACGATATCTGAGGATTTGTGGCAGGGATATAAGGTTCGGACACAATGTTTATCGATCGATTTTTTCTCCTGGCTCATGATAAAACCGCCGCCCACGGAATAAAAGTCCTGAACAAGCTCAGTCCCATCTTCAAAAACAGCCCTGAAAATCATCCCGTTCGGATGATAATCCAGTGATTTTTGCATGTTTAAAACCAAATGATGCCCGTAAATAAAAGGAATTTCTTTTTCACCACCCAGATTGATGGTTTGCGTGCTTTTTATTTTTTCGATTTTCTCGTCGATCGTACCGGTATCAATAGTCCTGAAATCTTCACCGTTCAGCCCCAGCATTCCGGCGATGTCGGTTCCGTGTCCGATTCCCGTTTTGGCCAGCGACCCGAAAAATTCAAGGAACACTTCCTTCACTTCATCGATTGACCGTTCTCTTTTTATAATCCTGATAAATGCAGAAGCGGCATTCCAGGGTCCCATGGTGTGTGAACTGGAGGGTCCTATTCCTACTTTTATAATCTCAAAAACCGATATTGATTCCATATAGAAAATGCATCATTTTTCCTAAGCACAAAGATACACGATAAATTGAGATGCAAAAGCCGGAGGTGAAAAATCACTTCCGGCTTTTTAAAAACTATATGAACACCGATTTTTTTTTAATTGGAGGATCATTTTCTAGGTTAATGGTCAATCTTAAGCTGACTGAACAATCCACCTGCTAAACAAAATTCACCATTGACGATCAGCAAAGCCTTTCTTCGTGCTGCGAAATATCCAGTCCCATATCTTCCGATTCTTCGGAAACCCTCAGGGTAATGATGCTGTTGGTAATTTTATACAAGAGCAGAGAACCGAAGAAGGCAAACAGGGACACCAGAACCAGGGCCATCATGTGATGGGCAAAAACTTCAAGGCCTCCGTGAAGCAGACTGGCGTTTTCACCATGGGCAAAAATAGCCGTCAGGATCATTCCCATGATTCCGCCAACCCCGTGGCACGCAAAAACATCAAGGGTATCGTCAATTTTTTTAAGCGCTTTCCAATTCATCATCATATTTGAAACAATGGCAGCAATAAAACCGATGAAAAGGCTTTCCGAAACCGAAACAAAACCACAGGCCGGCGTAATGGCAACCAAACCGACAACTGCCCCGATACATGCACCCATGGCAGAAACTTTTCGTTTATTGATCCTGTCGAAAAAGATCCAGGTCATCATCGCTGAAGCGGAAGCAATGGTTGTTGTTCCGAAAGCGATGGCTGCAGTGGCATTGGCGCTTAAAGCAGAACCCGCATTGAACCCGAACCAGCCGAACCACAGCATTCCTGTTCCCAGGATGACATAGGAGATATTGGACGGCTCATGGTGGGGTCTTTTTCTGTTTCCTACCACCATAGCACCGGCCAGTGCAGCAAAACCTGCACTCATGTGAACCACGGTGCCGCCGGCGAAATCTTTCACGCCGAAATATTTATTCAGAAGGCCATCAGGATGCCAGACCATGTGACAGAGCGGACTATAAATAAAAATGCTGAAAAGCACCATGAACAAAAGGTAAGAGATGAAACGCACCCGTTCTGCAAAAGAACCGGTAATCAGCGCCGGCGTTATTACCGCAAACTTCATCTGGAAAAGGGCAAAAAGGATAAAAGGAATGGTAGAAGCCATCGCCTTATGCGGCAGAACCCCTACCCTGCTGAAAAACGGATAGCTTAAAGGATTACCGATAATTCCGTAATGTACGCCATTGCTGGTAAAACCAATCGAATCACCAAATGATAGGGAAAAACCAACCACCACCCACAGCATAGAGATTACCCCCAAGGCAATAAAACTCTGCAGCATAGTGGAAATCACATTTTTCTTTCCGACCATTCCGCCGTAGAAAAAAGAGAGACCGGGAGTCATTAAAAGCACAAGGCCGGCTGCAGCCAGAATCCAGGCTACATCAGCACCAACGATTTTATCTTCGCTCAGGAATTCTCCCGTATTCGGAAAATCCGCAATGGGGCTCCAGAACAATCCGCCTACTGCGACCAATGCAATAAGGATGAACGAAACGATCCATTTTAAACCTACTGTCATAAAATTTTATGTTTTACCCCTTCAAAAGTAAGCATAAATTTTTAAAAACAATATAAAAACAAAATAAACCCCCTAAATTTTAATATAAATTTAAAATTAAATTAAAATTTTATTCCAACACCCCTTCTAGAATAGCAGTCACTTCTTTAAATTTCGTAATAGGAAAAAGATGGGTTCCTCCTTTGATGATAAAATCCGGATTTGAATTTTTTATTGGAAACACAATATCGCGGTCGCCGAGGATCTGGATGACTTCGGGATTCGCATCGAACTTCCAGTCGGAGATCTTTTCAACAGACCATTTCAGGTAATACGGATCGCGCACCCGGAAATACTGCAGGACTTTCGGATTCCGCGGATCGAAGAATTTACGAACAACGGAATACATATTGGTGGTTCTTTCGTTGAAAAAAGCAACCGGAAGAAGTTTCGGGATCCTGGTGAGCTGGCCGGTCCTTATCAGACGCGATTTTTCCTTATCGGATTTGATGCTTCCGAGAATCACAACCTTCCGTGCCGGCTTCAGTTTATTAATCTCCTGAACCATAAGCCCGCCGAAAGAATACCCCAGCAGATAAAACGGCTCCGAGTCGTCAACCTTTTCAGCCATCCTTTTCACATAATCGGGGAATTCCTCATTAGGAAGAGGAATCAGCCAGTCTATAAAAATTACCTCATGATGCTTTGGAAACTGAATTTTTTCCAATACCTTAAAATCTGCGCCCAATCCGCTTACGACATATACTTTCATGATACTAAATTAAAAAATTCAGACAAAAAAAGAGCGGCTTTATGAAAAACCGCTCGTTCTTATCTTTAAAAGACTGATTCTTATTTTCTCTTTTTTACAGGCGTCCTGTTTTCGTTATCCAGTACGGCTGTTGAAAGCTTGAATTGGATATCCATTTCATTTTTAATGAAATAATCTTTCAGGGAAGACTGGTAGAATACTTTGAAATCCCTTCTGTTCAATGAGAATTTAGCAGATTCGATCACCACGGTAAACTGGGTGATATAAACATTGGCAGGAAAAGTAATGGTCTTTCTTACGCCTTTAATCGTTACATCTCCGTATACGGTAGAATTATAATCGCTGTTTGCCAGAGGGATAATTTTCGTTAAATGGAACTTGGCCAGCGGGAACTTTTTAACGTCGAAAAAGTTAGAGCTTTTAAGGTCGTTTGTGAGTTTTACCATATCTTCATCCTGGCTTGAAACGTCACCGGCCATAATCGATTTCATATCGATCACGAACTCTCCGTCTACCAGGACCGTTTTATCGAAAGTGAATTTTCCGCTTTTCAGTTTTATGGTTCCTGAATGGGTTGTAGGAACTGTTTTTACCACTTTATACCCCCACCATCTGATTTCCGATGAGGTTACTTTTACCACTTTATCACCTTTCTTCTGCCCGAAAACAAATGACATACTTACGCACATCATCGCAAACAATAGTAATCTTTTCATTCTTTTTTATTTACAATTCAACAAAAATAAAAAAAAGTGTAGAACTTCTACACTTTTAACAATCTTTTTTTGATTAAATTATTTAGCTGTTACTTTTACCTGCAGATCCATGTCATCTTTCACAAGAACATCCTGCATCGTAGACTTGTATGCTACGTCAAATTTCTGTCTGTCGATAGAGAATTTGTTAGACATCAGGCTTACGGTTCCGTTAGCGTAAGTAATCTTCGCAGGGAAAGAAATCGCGTTGGTTTTCCCTTTTACCGTTAAATTACCGGTTACCAAAGAATTGTATACTTTATCGTTGTTTTTCTTTACGCCTGTAATTTTGAAAGTCGCTGTAGGAAACTTTTCCACTTCAAAGAAGTCTCCGTTTTTCAGGTGACCGTTCAGTTTCTGCTGGTATTCTCCGGAAAGGTCTGTTGCATTAATAGACGTCATATCCAGAACAAAAGTACCGCCAACCAATTGGTTTCCTTTCATCACCAGGTCTCCGGACTTTACTTTCACCGTTCCGTTGTGGGAGCTGGCCTCAGATTTTGCGATTTTGTATCCCCACCACTGTACATCGGAGCTTACTACTTTTTTTGCCTGTCCGAATGCTAATCCACTCGCCAATACTGCCAATAAAAATATTTTTTTCATTTATAAAAGTTATTTACTTGTTCTTTATTTACAGATGCAAATGTAGGTAATGGCAACGATAGATCTCATTGATGTACATCAATAAATACAATTATTTTCATGAATAATAACATTCAAAAAAAAGCTCCGAATTTCTTCGGAGCCGGGTTTATTTTTATTCCTGGTAATAAGCGGTATAAAGGGCTGCTCCGTTCAATGCCGTGTTTTCATTCTTGTTCAGATAAATCGGGATGTTTCTCAACATTTCCTCCATCTTGTCGCTGATCTTGAACTTTTCGTAGAATTTATCTTTATTGATATATGCTGAAATTGCCTGCGGAATATCTCCTGAGATCAAAAGGCCTCCGGTGGCTTTTAATTTTAGCGTCAGGTTGTTCGCTTCTCTTGCTAAAAATTCAATGAACGTATCCAGAGCAATTTTGCAGATCAACACATCATCTTCTACAGCGCCTTTGTATAACTCTTCAAAGAAGTCGCCGTTGGAAAAACGGTCTGCCAGCCATTCCGGCTCAGGATGCCTTTTTACATCTCTCAGGAAACGGTAAATATTAAACAGGCCACCTTTGGACAGTACATTTTCCCAGCTCACAATACCATACAGGTTGTTCAGGAACTGGTAGAATTCCACCTCAACATTGGTTCTCGGTGAAAACTCGGAATGCCCTCCTTCCGTAGCGAATGGACGAAGGTATTTTCCGTCAAAGAAATACCCTGCTTCTCCCAGTCCGTTCCCCGGTGCCAGGATCGCCATGTTTCCTTTCTCAAAGTGGCCGCTGGTGTAGATAGGATCGAGATCATTATCTTCCAAAAGTCCCATTCCGTAGGCAGAAGACTCCTGGTCATTCAGCATGTCTACCCTTTCGAATTCGAATTCTCTTTTGAAATCTTCAACATCCAGGTTCCAGCCCAGCCTTTCCGGTGTACTCTTTCCGTACAATACCGGTCCCGGAACTGCCATTCCAAGCCTTTTTACATTCTCCAGCCCGTTATCCTGCATGAATTTTTTCAGGATATCCGCAAAAGAGGCAAATTCCTTGGTGGGATAATTATTTTGGATTTTAACCTCCAGGCCTCCGTTACCGGAAACAAAATAGCCTAAAGTGGTAATATCTTCGCGTAGGTTTGCACTGATGATCGAAACGTTATCATTGCTGCCGTTTTTTACTCCTGGTAAATAGAGTGGAAATTTTGGATTCAAAATCATAACCTCAAATTTTATCAAATATAATAATAACTTTCGTAAATTTTCGTTAGAAATAAAAAACCTTCTCAAAATTTCGAAAAGGTTTGGTTAATAATTGCTTATATAAAATCTAACTATTTTCCTAAAGGAATGTTGTAAGAAAATCCTACACCGATATTCCCCACATTGTAATCCTGATTCGGAAGATCGCCGTTGTTTCCTACAAATACTTTCTGGTATTGTACAAAGAAATTCCAGTCCTGATTGTGATACCCGATTTCAGGTTTCAGATAAAACCCGCCTTTCGGTCTGTCCAGGGAAGTATTGGATGCTACTTTGTTATCCCCTACCAGGATTCCGTAACCCAGGTCAGTTCCGAAATAGAATCCGGTCTGCTTCGGATAAATCCTGATCAGTGCAGCTACCGGAACCACCCCTACATCATTATTGGTATATCCATTATTGTCTTTTCCAAAATAATGGGTATATCCTGTTGCGATACCCAATCCGAATCCCGGGGTAATAAGGTTCTGATAGGCTACATCCACTCCAACGGCCATGGACGTATTATCGGAAGGAACTGCTAAACCAACATTTGCTCCTACCTTGATCATGTTATTCATCTGTGCAGTCTGTGCGCTTAAGGCTCCTGCAGTCAGTATTCCGGCAAATAAAATTGCTTGTTTAAACATTTTCATAACGATGTTATTTTAAATTTTACTAAGCTGAAAGATGTAAAAATCATGCCAAGGAAAAGTTTCCCGCACACTTTAACGCCCGTCAGGAATGCAAAACAATGATTTTAAGAGGGTTATTTTAGAAAGAAAATTAAATACTTGTTTAAAAAATTTAAATGCCCGGTAAAAAAGGAGCCGTATTCATTTAAAATAAGCCAAAATTAGAAAACAGATTATTGGGCAATAAAAAGCGAGCTGAAGTCCGGAAGTTTTTCTGCTGTCGTTATTTGTGATCTTTTAAAGACCAGTAGACAGAGTTTTAACCTTATTACAGAGAAAAATTAATAATAACCTATTTAGACAAAGCCTGTAAAAAATCTTTGAACAAGATCTCAACACTTTTAAGATTAACAATTCTTAACCATTATTAATTTTAACCTTAAAGAAACATTCCCATCCAAAGATAAACAATCTCGTATGGATGCTCCATCATTACTCAATAACAAGCACCTTATGTGGCGTGCGGGTTTCGGGCCGGGAATTGCCCAGTTGGGCGATCTCACAAAAAAAGATGCGAAAACCCTGATGGATGACCT
>JAKOOG010000224.1 GCA_022701545.1 Weeksellaceae bacterium
GGAGACCCTTTTGGTAACGCCAAATCCGGGCGTATCAGAAGACCTTCAGCTCTTGCAGACTTTAGGCCTGAAACCGATGAAAAGCAAACAGTAATTGGTAAATGGTGAATTGCAGGAATCATTCAACAATTCGTATGGCAGTTACCTGAGCCTGTTGTTTGATATCGGGTTAAGTTCAATTATGAATTTATCCTTTAAAATTTGCTATTGGCTTATTCATTAATAATTAAATCATCCTCTACACTATTGACCATTCACTTATTCAGGCTAAAGTTAAAATCTTTAATTAAACGATCCCTCTGAATTCACCATGACCATTGACTTGTTAATTCACCATAATAATCAAACTAATTTGAAATCAACCCACATCCAATAAAACCTATTTTATGAATCTATCCGACCGCGACCGCGCCGTCAACTGGCACCCCTATACCCAGATGAAAACTGCCGACCCTATCATCCCCATCGTAAAAGGACATGGACTTTATCTTTTTGATGACACCGGGAAGCAGTACATCGACGCGGTTTCTTCCTGGTGGGTAACGCTTCATGGCCACGCCCATCCGTATATTGCCCAGCGGGTTTCCGAACAGCTGCATACGCTGGAGCAGGTAATTTTTGCCGGTTTTACCCATGAGCCGGCGGTACAGCTTTCTGAAAACCTCTTAAAGTTGCTGCCAAAAAATCAGGAAAAGGTTTTTTATTCCGACAACGGATCCACGGCAGTGGAAGTAGCGCTGAAAATGTGCATTCAGTTTGCATTCAATGAAGGAAAGGAAAAAACAAAAATACTGGCCTTCAAAAATGCTTATCATGGCGATACTTTCGGGGCAATGTCGGTAAGCGGAAGGAGTGCCTGGACACAGCCTTTCGGGGAAATGCTTTTTGATGTTGTTTTTATCGATCCGCCGACTCCGGAAAATCTGGATGAGCTCAAATCGATAATCTGCAAACATCCGAATGAATGGGCCTGTTTTATCTATGAACCTCTGGTCCAGGGCGCAGCGGGAATGCTGATGCACCACCCAGAAGATTTATCGGAATTGATGAGGTTTTGCAGAGCGAATGACATTTTAATGATACAGGATGAAGTATTTACCGGTTTTGGAAGAACGGGAAAAGTGTTTGCTGCAGATCACCTTCAGGAGCAGCCGGATATCATGTGTTTCTCGAAGGGGCTGACCGGCGGAACCATGCCCATGGGAATTACGACCGCTTCCCGCCGCATTTTTGAAGCCTTTCTTTCGGAGGACAATTATAAGACTTTGTTTCACGGACATTCCTTTACCGCAAATCCGTTAGCCTGTACAGCGGCACTGGCCAGTATGGAAATTTTGATGAGGGAAGAAACCCTCGCTGCCATAGAAGTAATCTGTAAAAAGCATCAAAGTTTTTCGGAACATCTGATGCGTCACCCGAAAGTTGAAAAGGTAAGGCAAACGGGAACTATTCTGGCCTGGGAAATAAAAAACGACAACCGGACTTCCTATTTTAATGAAATCGGAAAAGTGGTCTACCGGAAATTTATAAAACGGGGGATCATTATCCGCCCTCTGGGAAATGTGCTGTACCTGGTTCCGCCTTACTGCATTACGCGGGAAGAACTGGATATAGTATACCGGAATATTACGGAAGTTCTTGATGAACTGGAGGCCTCACAATAAAAATAGTCCTTATTTTTACATACCAAATAAAGTATGATAATGCAGCTTTACACCGAACGATTATTTCTGCGGGATATGAACCGCCATGATAAACAGGCCATTTTTGATTACCGCTCTGATGCGGAAGCCAATAAATTCCAAAGCTGGATTCCTGAGAGCCCGGAAGAAGTGGAACAATTTATCGAGAGAAACATTAAAGAATTCAATCAGCCTGAAAGCTGGTACCAGGTCTTGATTACTGAAAAGGAAAGCGGGGCTGTACTGGGTGATATCGGAATTCATTTTTTCGGAAAAGAGCATCTTCAGGTAGAATTGGGAATAACCCTGAATAAAAGTTTCCACGGAAAAGGATATGCCGCTGAAGCATTGGCAGGGCTTATTGATTTTCTTTTTAATGATCTTAAAAAGCACAGGATAATGGCTTCTGTGGATCCGGACAATTTGGCTTCCATCAGATTAATGGAACGTATCGGATTGCGTAAGGAAGGCCATTTTGTAAAAAGCCTGTTCTGGAAAAACCAATGGGTGGATGATGTTATTTATGCCGTCCTCCGGGAAGAATGGACGGAAAAATAAACGGGATACTGTTTCGAATGAGGTGGTTTTTCTTTTTACCGGATTTTCACTCCTTAAATCATGACCACAGATGCATCAGAGAAGTGAGAAAATGTATTATTTACAGATTACAGCACTTAAATCATGCGTTATCGTCCAGAAATCTGCAATAAGAGTTTCAACGATAAGCCTTGGCGTATTTTTTGAGGTTCGGAACCTAAACAACCATTATGTCATTTCTATCTCTCTTAGAATTTAATTGGAAAGAATTATTGCTGGGCCAGGAAGAATGGCCCTTTATCCTTGAAATCGTTATCCGTACCGTAATCATGTTCATTACCATTGTAATCGGGCTCCGGGTCTTGGGAAAAAGGGGAGTGAAGCAGCTGTCCATATTTGAGCTTGTAGTCATTATCGGCCTCGGATCTGCTGCGGGCGATCCGATGTTTTACAAGGAAGTGGGGGTAATTTCGTCAATCATCGTTTTTACCGTCATCATTTTTTTATATACCATCATTACGTACTTAATTGCAAAATATAAAAAGCTTGAGGAACTGATTGAAGGTAAATGCATCTGCCTGATCGACAACGGAGAATTTTCCATTAAAAATTTCAAAAAAGAAAATCTGGGAAGCGACGAGTTTTTTGCCGAACTGAGGTTAAACGGGGTTTCGCATCTGGGACAGGTGGAAAAAGCCATTGAAGAAAGTTCCGGAGAAATCAGCGTATTTTTTTATGAAGATGATGAGGTAAAATACGGACTCTCGACCATGCCCGGTTCTTTGGATCATCCTTTAAAAAGTATTGTTGAAAAAGGGCAGTATTCCTGTACTTTCTGTGGGTATACAGAGGAAAAACTTCCGGGCAATGCAGGAACCTGTAAAAAGTGCGGCAAAAAGAACTGGGTACCGGCAATAAACAAACGGAGGGTTACATAAACAAAAAAGGCTCCTACGAATAGGAGCCTAAAAAAACACAAATGATGAAAAAAAATTATTTCGATATACAAATATAGTAAAAATATCATTATTTAATAAAGCCGTTTACACTGATTGATAAAATTTATCATCCATTTTTACTACCCGGCATTCAGCCTCTCGGAACTGGTAAAAAGTCCCATAATCAGAAGCACGAAAACACCTATTGTCAGGACCTTCACACCTTCTTTTACTTTTGCGGAAGCTTTGCTTCCGGATGATCTGTTTATAAAAAAACAAGACCAAAATTTTCTCGTTTCCATATCTTTTTTACATCAAATTTTAAACCATAACTCTAATTTTTCAGCAGGAATTCTGCATAGGGAATAGTGGTATAAACCGGGGGCTGCTGATAACCCTGATTCCGGGAATAAAAATTCGGGATATAACAAACCCTTTTTTTACGATCACAACTTTATTATTATTTAAATGAAAAGTTGTTTTATCAATCCATTTTATTTTTGATTCATGGTGGAAGATAATCATCAATAACAATAGGTAAGCCTTGTATCATCCTAAATAACGTGAACTTCGAAGTACAAACGAAGTACAAACTCTATTAGAAAGGCTGGAAATAGACGATGGAAATACCTTTATTTAAAAAATGCCAAAAGTCTCGAATCTTAAAATGATTTTACATCAGGCTAAAAGCTTCATTAAATTTCTATCATTTATTTATTCTTTTTAAACTGCTGAAAACGAAAAGAATATCGTCGAATTCATTTTCAATAAAAATCCCCTTCTGAAAACAGAAAGGGATAACAGCTAAAATTAAGGACTAATCAGACAATAAACAATGATGCAATTGCCTGAGCGTCACTACCACTTAAAACTTCGTCGTATGCTGCAGAACCTGCTGCCGCTCCAAACAAAGTACTTGTATTGAAACCGGCCTGGGTTACGTTATCTTCTCCTGCATATACCGGATTGGTAGCTGCGGGCATGTTGCCTCCGTTAGCCAGTTCAATCCAGCCTTTATTCGCTCTCATTCTTCTCACCTGTGAAGCATGTCTTGCCTCTACAGAGTGGATCTGTAAAGCAGCCTGTAATACGGTTTTATTAGACATTACATTTCCGGCCTGTCCTTTATAGGCTCTTACACCGGTATCTTCAAACGCCTGGGCAAGCGTCATAAATTGGCTATAATTGGTAAAAGGAGTAAAGTTTCCGCCTGCCGTAAAATCGAAGGTCGGCTTAGCTCCGGGTGTTGTTCCTAAAGAAGTAAGCGTACTTTTCAGAAATGCTACGTGAGCCGTCTCGTGCTTTGAAATCTGTTGGAAAACCGTTCTGTCTGAACTCGGGATCAGACCAGTTGTGTTCAAGCCTATCCGGTAATATTCATCTTCAAGATATTCCAGAACCAGAGCCAATTGCAAAGCGTCCGTCAATGCACTCTTAAAGAATGCAGCGTTTTTTTGGCTATCTACGGTTTCTGCTTTGGCAGGTGTACTCATTAAAGCACCCAATCCAAGCGGAAGTGCAGCAACGGCTGCCTTTTTTCCAAATGATGAAATATTGGTTAACGTATCTAACCTTGATGTTTCTGCTGTGAAAAATTTATCGTCAGAAAGTTTATCTAGTAATTTAAGAATGTTCATAATGTAATTTTTTGAAGTGAATAATTAACCGATTCCCTGTTCTTTCCAAGTGAAAGGCGTTTTGATGAATCCTCCTGCTACCGATACGATATCTTTAGGCTCTTTGGCAAGATCCAGTCCGTTAGAGTCAATCACATCATCTCCTGAGAATGCTGCTGTTCCCGGATTGATCAGGTTTCTGATCGCAGAAGCATGTCTTGCTTCTACAGAAACGATTTTTCCTGCAATAACAAGATAATCAGGATTGGTAATGTACTTTCCTGCTCCGTTATAAGCAGCGACTCCCGTATCTTCAAGAGCTTTTGCCGTAGCCAGTACAGAATTCCTGTCATTAAAGTTCACATTCGGATACTGGAACTCAAGCGTTGGCAATACATTGGAAGTCGCTCCGCTGATCGCTGCCTTAAAGAAATCCCTGTGGATTACTTCATGATGGTAAAGATCGGTAAAGATCTCTTTTTCTGCACTTGAAATCCCTGAATAGAAATTGTTAACCACCTTCGTATAGAAATCAGCTTCCAGCTGCTCCAATGCATAGGCATAGTTAAGAATCCCTACATCTCCTTTTCCAAGATCGAAAACATTTACGTCCACGAATTCGAAATCTTTATCTTCACAACCGATAAGGGTAAGGCCGGCCATCGCTAGACCTACACCGCTCAGCTTCAAAAAATTTCTTCTGCCTGTGTCCAGGGTTGCTCCCTGGTTAGACACATTAATAGTTTTTTTCATAATATTATTTATTTAAGCGTTAGTATAAACTGATAAAGAAAGAAAACAGCATAAAAAATTATGCTGTTTAAAAACTAAGAAACCATTACGGCATCAACACCGTGTCTATTACATGAATAACACCATTGGACTGATTTACATCAGCAATTGTTACTTTTGCGTCATTTCCTTTTGAATCTCTTACATAAAGATTCTTGCCTTTTGCCCAGAAAGTAAGTTCTTCACCTTCTACGGTTTTCATCATCGCTTTACCGTTTCCGGCTTTTACCTCTGCCCAGATCTGCTTAGCACTGTATCTTCCTGGAAGAACGTGATACGTTAAGATCTTCGTAAGCATAGCCTTATTTTCAGGCTTTACAAGATTGTCTACAGTTCCCTTAGGAAGTTTGGCGAAAGCGGCATCAGTAGGAGCAAATACCGTGAAAGGACCCGCACCCTGAAGCGTTTCTACCAATCCTGCTGCTTTTACCGCCGCTACCAATGTCTTATGGTCTTTGGAATTTACTGCATTTTCGATAATATTTTTAGAAGGGTACATCGGAGCGCCGCCCACCATTACCGTTTTCTCTTTCATTTGTTGAGCTGATGCCGTTCCGCTGAACGCAAAGGAAAGCATTACCATTCCGAGAGCTGTGATTTTTGATCTAGTATTCATTTTTTTTGATTTTAAGTTCAATGTTGTATTTGAATGTGTTCTGAAGTCATTTACGACAGCGGTTTCATTTCAGATTTAAAAAAATGAAAAAAAAAGACGAATTAATTTTAATCAACTGACTTACAGCAACTTATTTTTCACTAAACATAGATAATTTATATTTTATATTATTATTTTCCTATAAATTCCAGACTGAATGTAATTTTTTTTCAAAGGATTTCAGGATTTTTTAAAATATCAGGCAATGTGGCGCTAAAATTGTTTATTATTTGTTTTTATTTTATTACATTTGGAAACAAAATTATCCACTATTAGAACAAACTATTCGGAAGAGCAGCTTATCGTTTTACTTAAAGACAAAAACGAGACCGGTTTTCATCATCTGTATGATAACTACTCCGGTGCGTTATATGGAGTTATCCTCCGAATTGTTCAGTCGCGGGAATATACTGAAGAAATTATTCAGGATGTTTTCGTTAAAATTTGGAATTCCATTAGTCAATATGATGCTGCCAAGGGACGTTTTTACACCTGGATGATCAATATTGCCAGGAATACTGCGATCGATTATTTAAAATCTAAAGGTTTTCAGAACGAATTAAAAAACCAATCGCTTCCCGATTTCGTATATAACTCTGCAGAGCTTTCAACGACCAATGAATCTTCCGATTTTATCGGATTCAGTAAAGTCCTTGAAAATCTGGACAGTGACAAACAGGAACTTATCAATCTGGCGTATTATCAGGGGTACACTCAAAATGAGATATCCGAAAAGCTGAAAATACCCCTTGGAACGGTAAAAACCAAAATGCGGAATGCGCTGATGAAATTAAAAGATTTGCTAAAAGATTATCAATAAATTGAATACGAAAGAGTACATATCATCCGGAATTATAGAATCCTATATTCTAGGTCTTGCCTCACCAGAAGAAGCAGGGATTTTGGAGTGTGTGATGACGAACAATGCTGAGGTAAAAGCCGCTTTCGAGGAAGCACAGAAAATTTTGGAAGATCTGGCTACAGCACAGGCTGTAACGCCTCCAACGGATTTGAAATCGAAGATCTGGAACAAAATACAGCAGGAGCCGTCTGCTGAAGAGAAACCAACGGTATTTGCCACAGACATTCCTGCAGCGAGGCCGCAGGAGGAGATTAGAATTCAGGGAAACAGCAATTGGAAAACCTATGCGATAGCTGCATCGGTCCTTTTCCTGATCAGCGTCGCCGGAAATCTTTTCTGGATGAACGAACAGGCACAAACCAAAAAAGAAATCGCCGGAATACAGGCTGAAAAGAAATCCCAGGATTTTGCCATGCAGAAAATGAACCGGAAAATGGAAATGGTTTCTAATCCCGATATGAAAATGGTGATGCTGAAGGGTGTTGAAAAACATACGGACTCCAAAGCTATGGTTTTCTGGGATACCAAGACGAAAGCCGTTTATCTGGATGCGGAAAAGCTGCCGAAAGCACCGGAAGGAATGCAGTACCAGCTTTGGGCGATTGAAGATGGAAAACCGGTAAATGCAGGGATGTATACCGAAGAGAAAGACAGTAAAATTGCGCTGGCTAATATTCCGAAAGCACAGGCATTTGCCATTACACTGGAAAAGCAGGGCGGAAGCCCGGTTCCGACAATGGAGAATATGTATGTGATGGGAGAAATTTAAAATTGAATTTTAATAATAACAAAAAAAGATCAGCTTTATGGCTGATCTTTTTTTATTTGAATGTTATCCGCTTATGAAATGATGCTGCAGTATATTTTTAGAACTATTGAGCTTTCAATTACCGATCAGCGTACCAGGTACCAGATGGCTACCCCGATGCCGGTATAGGCAGCAACAGTGATAATGTCGGCGATAGGCTGCGAAAACCGTTTTTCAGCAATCTTATCAGCATTGATCTGGTTTTTATGGAATTTCAGCGTTTTTTGAGGGCTGTGAACGGGATGCGCTACCAAGCTGTCACTTTCCCAACGGTCAACGATTACTTTATAGCTTTTTCCATTCACATCAATTTTAACATTTTTATTAGGCGCAAGTTTCTGCTGAATATTAACCGGGGCGGGTGCCTGTCCATTTGCGTTCTGGGATTCGCCTCTCTTATTTTTCATTTGCATGGCAGTAACAGCAGCAGGATCTACACCCCTTTGGGATGCCTGCTTACCGTCAGCAGCAGGATCGGCTTGCTTTTTAACCTGATAGGTATAGCAACTTACAAGGGAACATGATAAAAGGATGAGATAAAAGTTCTTTCGCATGAGCCAAATTTAAGAATTAAATACAATATCCCGCGTTTTCTTTTGAAGATTACCTATCAGATTATTCATGAATATAGAGAACATGAGATACCGAAGGGCTGATTACTTTACGTTTTAAGAAGCAAGAATTTTATCTTTGATAAAAATTTAAATGATTAGCATTAGCATTGTGCAAATTTCACAGTTCCAAATTCCTTTCGCATTCAAACATTATCATTTACCAAAATTTTATGGCTTTGCATGTTTCAAAAAGTCAGGTAACAAATCGGTATCTGAGTGACTCAGCAAACAGTCAAAAATAAAATCAGTATATTTAGGTTAACATAATAGTCTTAATCACAAAAAATTTTATGGAAAAAAGAACCGTTAAAAATACCGATTTATCCGTTGCTCCGATCAATTTCGGCGGAAATGTTTTCGGATGGACCCTGGATGAAAAGCAATCCTTTGATATTCTGGATAAGTTCTTCT
>JAKOOG010000230.1 GCA_022701545.1 Weeksellaceae bacterium
AGTTATGTCTTTGTCACCCTGAACGACGGCATCTCCTATAAAAGGCTGAAGGCAAAAAAGAAAAAATCGATCACCGTGGCTGCGGACAATCCCTTTTACAATCCCTACGACATTCCGTTAGGGGAAATTGTGGAGATCTGGCAATATGCATCAGGGATTTTTCCAGAGGATTTTGAGCCGGATAATTTTGAAAGTTACCCGGTGAAAAATATGTTTCTGGAATTGAGGAAAGAGATCCGTGAGCTGGACAGGAAAATTTCCCGGTAATTAGTGATATTTTAACCCTCTCATCTAAAATTCATATTAATTTAGAAGTAGAACCTCTATTAAGAAGGCTGGATGCCGGATGCTGCAAGTCCCTTGTGTCAATATAACAATCAAAGGTATTCATTATAAAAATGAAATCATTTGCCACTTTATGAAAGAGCTTTGTTCAAATCCTTATTCAGGACTTTGATTAACTTTATTTTATTTTTTCTAAATAACTGAATATAACTTAAATATAGCCGAATTCACGTTAATTTATTATTTCTCATTTTTAGCTTTTTGGTTAAATTAATAATAATAAATAATTATGCGTCAAGTTTTGTCGCACCCTGCATTTACCTTTGTATTCCAGAACACTAACACATTGAGAATATGGACAAAGTAACTTTACAGAGAATTGAAAAGCTTCATCCTTCGGTAAGAGCGGAAGTGAAGCAAATTATTAAGGAATGCGACGAGGCCCTGACCGGAAGGGCAAAAGTGAGAATCACCCAGGGGCTGAGAAGTTTTGAAGAGCAGGAAAAGCTGTATGCGATCGGAAGGATTACGGCAGGGAAAAAAGTAACCAATGCCAAAGCCGGGCAAAGCATCCACAATTACGGATTAGCAGTCGATATCTGCCTGATGATCGACGGAAAAACCGCCAGCTGGGATACGGCAAAAGACTGGGACAACGATAAGGTGGCCGATTGGTACGAATGCGTGAAAATTTTCGCCAGACATGGCTGGGATTGGGGCGGCAACTGGAAAACCTTCAAAGACCTTCCGCATTTTGAAAAGAAAAATATTGTTACGGCAAAAGGCACTGTGAAAACAAGCTGGCGGACCTTACTAAAAATGAAAATGGATAAAGACGGATATTTGATTTTATAATTTTCTATTTATGATCATCCGAAGACCGACAAAATTGAGGATTACAGGCTTCTGTCATTAAAACCAAAATCAGTTTAATATTTCCAGCCGGCTTTAAAACTAAGCCTGCATGCTTTTAAGTGAGATATTCAAGATAAAAAACATTAAAATAATTTCTCTGTTTAGAGAATTTATTTTTTAATACGACGAGTTTTGTCGCTTCTCCGTTCTACCTTTGCTTCAGAAGGAACACCAAAAACAACTTCATACCACGAGATAAAACCAATAGTTATTACACGATGCTATTGGTTTTACTTGTCTAAGGTTGTAAGGGATTTCTTAGAAAAAAGAGAAAAATCATATGAAAAAGACAACCTTACTTTCTTTGGACGGGGGCGGAATAAGGGGAATTATCACCTGCATCATTCTGCGTTACATAGAAGAGCAGCTTCAGTTATACGACAAGCCGGGCGCAAGACTCGGCGACTATTTCGACTTTGTTGCGGGAAGCAGCACAGGCGGACTGATTGCGTCTATTATTTTATGCCCCGATGAACACCGTAAAGCGAAATATTCCATCCAAAAAGGGTTGGAATTATATGCTGAAAAAGGTGGCGATATATTCCAGGTTTCTTTTTGGGAGCGTCTGGTGAATCCTTTCGGATTACTGAACGAAAAAATCTCTCAGGAAGCACTGGAAAAAAACCTGAATGACTTTTTTGGAAATTTAGAATTGAAAGAGCTGATAAAACCCTGCTTAATCACCAGTTATGACATAGAAAACAGAAGAGCCAAATTATTCAATTCCTGGAAAGCCGGCCTGAGCACCGACAATTTTTATGTAAAAGACGTCTGCAGGGCGACTTCTGCGGCACCTACGTATTTCAGTCCGGTACAGATCAAATCCATGTACGGACAGATCTTCAGCCTGATCGACGGCGGCATGTTTGCCAATAACCCGGCCCTCTGCGCGTATGCGGAAGCGAGGAAAATTCCTTTTGCGGAAGTATTGAAGAATCATCAGAAAGCAAATAATCCAACGGTTAATGATATGATTATCGTTTCCATAGGAACCGGGATCGAAGCCAGACCGTATTCGTTCAAGAAAATGCAGAAATCCGGAAAACTCGGCTGGGTAAACCCAATTATTGATATTCTGATGTCTGCCAATGCGGAAACCGTGGATTACCAGCTTGGCCAGATGTTTCAGACTTTGGGATTAAGAAACCAGAAGAATTATTACCGGTTAAATCCCTCACTGAAAAATGCCTCTCCTGCAATGGATAACGTAAGAAGATCCAATATCGAATGCTTAATACAGGCCGGATTGTCTTACATCGATGACAACAGGGAAACATTAAACCAGATTGTACAAAAATTAATTAAAAACAAAATATAAGCTTTTTTGATTATAATAACCCAATATAAGCTTTTTTAATTATATTTATTTTCTCATTCCATAACTGGAATCCAGTAATAAAGGCAGCATTAAAGTCCTTACTCTGAACATTTTATTTTTTTATTTCAGCTTGTATTTTTTATCTGAACATCAATTCCCATTACAGAAGATGGGCACCGGTATATGCTGTTGAAAACATATCAGTCCGGAATTATAGCACTTGTGTTACCGGCACCGTTTTCATCATCATCAGAAAAGGCATTAAAGAAATTTTTAATTTTTTTTAAATTAAAAAATAACACGTCAAGTTTTGACGCCGCCCGCCTATACCTTTGAAAAATAAAACAAAGGGAAATAAAAATTAAAACCTGATAACTTTTGAACTCAACACCAATTCATCCAGATTTTAACACCAAAAACCGCAAAAAGAAAATGGAAACAAAAAATTGTACTTCGGACGTCACTTTTGACCAAACGCGCTATACCATAGAATGGAGCGATATCGAAAATGCTGAGGCAGATTACGACCACTATCTCAACAACCTTAAAAACGTAATCCGGCAGGGGACGAAAATAATATATTCTTAAAATAAATCCACCGTTCCGCTGCTGTTCAGCATTCTATTATTCCCCCTATCTTTTAATGTCTCATTCTTTGAACCACCATTCACAATATGCTGGACAGCCGGAACTGTGTTTTAACCTGATCAAAAAATTATAAAAGCTAACCTCATAAAAACCAAATTACATGTTAGACAAACAAAAACTAAAAATTCTTTTTGAAAACGAAAAAACCCCCAGTCAGCAGGATTTCTGGGAATGGCAGAATTCTTATTGGCATAAAGAAGAAAAGATTCCAACCACAGCAATGGACTACGATCTTACAAAAAAGGCTGATGCCGATGCATCCAATTTAACTCCACAAAATGTAACGCTTTGGCAGGATAAAATAGAAACCCAGACCTCCATCCAGAGTCCCCAACTGAATGGAAATTTGCTAACGGTATTTTATACAGGCGAGAATGGTGTCCAACAGAGCAAATCCGTGGATCTGGGAGGATTGATTACCAATGACATTCATATTGAAAATGCAATCTACGATGCTGCTCAAAACATAATTACCATTACTCAAAACAACGGAACGTCTTTTCGGATCAACCTTGCGGAGTTCAGCATTATTCCCACTACCAATCCTGACGGAAGCGTTACATTAATCCAGGAGAACCAGGAAAAGGTGGTCTTGAAAAAAGTGGCGGTTACGGGAAGCTATAATGACTTAACGGATAAGCCAACGTATACCGGCAGCGATAATTTACAGAACGTAACCGACCGTGGCAACGGAACCACCAAACCTATTATCTTTCAGCCGGAACAAGGCCGGGCAGGTGAACTAGGCTTTAGTCCCACAACCTATTCTTTATGGTTTGGAAATATGAATAAAGACCATACCGGAGTATATGGAATCGGGATCGGATATGGTGCCTTGCAGAGTTTAACCACCGGTGCAAGCAATGTCGCTATGGGAGGCTTTGCCGGCAATGGCTTAACAACAGGACAGTGGAATACGCTTACCGGCGTAAGCAGTGGTTATTCTTTAACAACGGGAAGTTACAATGTAATGGTCGGAAACGAAGCCGGAAAAAATACCACGACGGCCAACGGATGTACATACGTTGGTGATGAAGCAGGTGTTAAAAATATCGATGGCAAGAACAATACTGCTTTAGGGCTCGGAGCCGGATACTGGCTTACCCATGGTACTCAAAATACATTTATTGGGGCTTTTGCCGGAAATAACCATGGAAAAACTACCGGATCGGGCGCCTGGGGCTATAATACGTTTATTGGCTACAATGCAGCTTCTACCACTCATGCTATGGGCACATGGGGAGATAACAATGTTGTAATCGGCTGTAATGCCCCATTAGGAGGTTCGGTATCCAACCGCCTGGTTATTGAATCGAATGTAACCGCAAGACGCCATGATTTTGTAACCCCGCTGATCGGGGGTGACTTTGCTGCCAGAACACTGGATTTTGATGCCGTTGTTTCTGCAAAAAGAACTCCATTGGCAGACAGCAGTTATACAAAAGTAGCAGTTATGAATGCCGCAAACGTTTTCGGATACAGAAACTTATCCGATTTTACAGGCTTTATTCCCATTACAGGAACTGCTTCGGACACCCCTATTACCGGAAACATCCGGTTCTCAAATGAAGATCCGACAGAAAGGATAATGTACAGGACCAATGAAACTGATAATGTGAAACATGCAGTAGGGCTATTTCCTGATTCCGTCATGCTGTTTTCAGGAAATCCCGACGAAACGCAGATCTGCAGTGTAGATGTGAGCAAAAACAATGGCATTCTTGCCCAGGCTTACGGTGCTCGCCTCACATTGGACACCGACGGAATTAATCTAAAACAAACAGACGGTGCGAATACCAAAGGGATGGTTATAGGTTCGAATGCAGATGAACCGGTGTTTATTGAGCACCAGGCAGAAAAACCAAGAGGCCTGAGCTCCAAAACCTATTTCGGGAACAATGCCCAAAAAACCGATTACATCCAAAAACAGTATGCAGACAGGCAACATTCCTACACTGAAAAAGAAGTGAAAACAGAAGGATTGTGGATTAACGATAAGCCTTTGTACAAAAAGACGTTATTCCTAAACCAAATCCCTAGAAATGGAGAAATTCTACTGGATAAGATTTTTGAAGATCTGGAAGTGATTGTTTCCAATCAGATGTTTACGGAATCTTCTTCATTAAATGCAAGCTTTGCAGGAAATCAATGGAGATCAAAAGTATTTATTACATTGGAAAAAGGCCTTGCTAAATTTGAAATGGCCGATGCATCGGATTATGACTTTTCTCAAATCGATTCTTTTGTGCTGACTCTGGAATACACTAAAAAGAATGACCGTCCTTTATCATAGTTCTTTGTTAAAATAAAAGTGAACAATTTTAGTTAACATGAATTAAACAATTAAAACTCCGCAAAACTTACTATTTACGGAGTTTTAATTGTTCTTTGAAATTATTATTTATACTAAAAAAATAATATGTTTACCCGTTGATGATTTTGTTAATTAAAAAAAGCAGAGCATCCATTTAAAATGATATTGCTTCTCCGATTATAAAGTTCCGTATTCCTTCAACTTCCTGATAATATCAGAAATCACCCTGGTTAACTTTTTAAACAAAAATAGAATACGTCAAGTTTTGACGCCGCCCGCCTATACCTTTGAAACATAAAAACAAATAAAATTAAAACCTGATAACTTTTGAACTCAACACCAATTCATCCAGATTTTAACACCAAAAACCGCAGAAAGAAAATGGAAACAAAAAATTGTATTTCGGACCTTACCTTTGACCAGGCACTCTATACCATTGAATGGAGCGATATTGAAAATGCCGATGCCGATTATGAAAATTATCTCAACAACCTGAAGAATGTATTCCGGCACGGGACAAAAATAATATATTCTTAAAATAAATCCACCGTTCCGCAGCTGTCCGGCATTCTATTATTCCCCTTATCCTTTAATGTCTCATTTCTTTGAACCACCATTCACAACATGCCGGACAGCAGGAACTGTTTTCAGTATCAGGAAACCCCCAAAAGAATTTTTTA
>JAKOOG010000264.1 GCA_022701545.1 Weeksellaceae bacterium
TTAAATCCAAAGCGGTTATGTATTTCAAAACAACCCTCAATGTCAAGAATCACCCCTTTGCTGGTACGAGTGTCACGCTCGTGCCCCACTCCCACGAGTCTTTTGCCACACCGAATGCAGAAAGCACAAGCGAGACGCTCACGCCAGCAAAGAAATGAAAGTGTTACCAAAAACACCCAATCCTCCAGAATAATTTACCCACCCACTCCACTTCCAATCCGCAAAACTTTTACCTATATTTGTTTTTGTTAAAACACACAAATAGGCAGGACAAGAAAATACATCAGGGCAGGAACATCAAGCGGTTCCGGGAAATGCTGGGCATCAAGCAGGAAGCGCTGGCTTTCGATCTGGGAGAAGACTGGAACCAGAAGAAGATTTCCTTGCTGGAACAGAAACAAACCGTGGAAGAGGATATTTTAGAAAAAATAGCGCAGCTTCTGAAAATTCCCGTTGAAGCCATTGAAAACATGGATGATGAACAGGCGGTCAATATTATTTCCAATACTTTTGACAATGGTTCTATTCTTAATGGAATCAACTATAATCCTTCGTTCCATCCTGTAGACAAAATTCTGCAACTTCATGAAGAGAAAATTGCCCTGTATGAAAGAATGCTGAAAGAGAAAGACGAAATGATGGCGAAGCTGGAGCAATACCTGCAGAAACCGTGATCCGGATTTTCCTGGCGTTGCTTTCGGGTATTCTTCTGTTCAGCTGTTCCAAAACTAATACTTTAGCGCGAGTGTCATACCCCTGATTTTCAACAGAATATTTTTTAGTATTATTGAAAGTTAACTAAAATTAACACCTATGGTCGATCTGGATTATGCCCAGCAAATTATCGAAAAAGAAATAAGCCCGGATTTTAAAATCTCCAGATATTTTGACACCGAAGATATGGTGATCTATTTTTGGACGCACAAAGAATATGATCCTGATGACGAAAGAGGACGGATTATCGGGTCCGGACCTGTAGTATACGATAAGAAGACAAAAGAGTATCGGGTAATGGGTTCCCGGGAATGGTTCAGTGCAGAAATCTGTAAGCTTTTCGAAACTGAGGAAGGAAAAGAACGTCTGAACGAACATGACTACCTGATGAGCCTGTTTGAAAACGGTGAAGAAAATCCGGACTATACCCATTTACTAATTGAAAAAATCAAAGCGAGAATTCTTCGCAGGAAATATGTAAATTCTGAAGACGTGGACTTTCTGTCTATCCTTACCGGAGCCAGAAGAATAGATAAGGAATTTGATTTAATCGGCAAACCGCAATGGAAATTTGAAGAACATATTGTCGTGGTCTCAGATAATCCTGTTGCCCGGGAAAAATTAATAAAGATCTGGAAAGAGATTGATTTTGATTATAAATTACTGTCTGAAAATGAACTGCTTCTATTTCGGATAAAGAACTAATCTTTTAAGGCTGGTACGGGCTTCCAGGCTCGTATTCCATACTTCAACGGAAATCTTGCCCATATCTCAACAGAAAGACTATTCTGAGTAAAGCACGCGACAAACTCAACATCAGCGATTTACACTCCTTATTTTTCCTTATCTTTAAAAATCAATTCAACAAAACCTCACCGCCATTGAAAAAAACAGTATTTCTCCTCTTTACTTCCGGCTTATTCCTGGCGAATGCGCAAACCCTGAATTTTAAGCATCTGGCGGATATGTCCGTTCGCAGAGGAGGGATTAGCAGTGCTGTTACAGATGATGACATTTATGTGAGTAACGGGTATAGAGACAATGACGGCAATGCCACTTTTATCGAGAAATACAGCATTAAAGATAACCGCTGGGGTATCGTCAACACTAAATTGCTTCCCAGAAGATTCGGTAATTCCGAGACTTACGATCATAAAATCTATATTTTTAACGGCTGGGGAAACAGCCATCTTGAAATCCTGGATCTCGAAACCAATAAGATCACAAAGGGAGCGGTAAACCGTGCTTACACGGGAAATGCAGGTTCTGCCATCCATAACGGAAAAATATATGTATTCGGCGGCAGCGGGCTCAACAATGCTGCCACCACTGTATTTTCCAACAGATTCCAATACTATGATATTGCTTCCGATACCTGGCATCCGTTACCCGATATGCCGACAGCCCGAGAAGCAAAAGGCAAAATTGTGAATGATAAGCTGTATGTCATTGGTGGTTTCAACGGTACGCCTTCCCGTTTGGTCAATGTTTACGATCTCAACAAAAATCTCTGGACTGAGCAATATACCATGCCTGTCGGAATATCCGGTCATTCGTTGGCGGTATCCGGTCACAAGATCTTTATTGCAGGAGGAAGTAATAACCAGACGTTCTTAGCCTATTTTGATACAGACACCAATACATTGCATCAGTTATCCTCCAATATGATTCCCAGAAGACAGGCAGCTGCGGAAATCTATAACGGTAAATTATACATCATAGGCGGAAGTACGACGTCTTCCACCAAATCAGCCCTTAAAAGCCTTCAGGTTGCGGATATCAGCGAGGGAGCACTTTCCGCTGAAGGTACCCGTTAATACCCTCTGCTGGCGCGAGTTTCCAGACTTGGGCTCATCTTGAAATTTGAAGCAAAACATCATCTCAGATCCACCAGCTCCGGTAAAGAAACCTCCAAAGCGTTGGCCAGTTCCAGCAATGTATAAAGCGTAGGATTTACTTTGCCGTTTTCCAGCTTTTCAATGGCCTGGCGGTCTTTGTTGCAGGCACGGGCGAGATCAGACTGGCTCCAGCCTTTCTTTTCACGAAGCATGATAATTCGTTTACCTAATTCAATTTTTAGCTTGTCTCTGGTCATGAACCAAATGTCAGCTTATTCGCTGACAAATTTGTCATATAAAAGATTGACAACTTAAAAATCTATTCTATATTTGTCATATAATTATACGACAAATGATGAATTCAAGAACACTTAAAATCAATACCACTTATCAGAAAAGCAGTAATCGGATGATCACGGTCTCCAAAATCCGGCTTAAAGGAAAATGGCTTGAAAAGCCCGGTTTTGAAAAGGGAAAAACCGTACACATCAAACAGAATAAAAACAAACTAACGATCACGGTTGCGAAATAACGCCATCTGAAAACTGCATTTGGTTTCCTGCAAGTGGCGCAAACCGTTATTAGCCGGTCGTG
>JAKOOG010000266.1 GCA_022701545.1 Weeksellaceae bacterium
AGTATATGAAGCCGTGTCTGAATTTTCAATTTCCATAAGGGTTTCTGACAATTTTCATCCCAGTATTTTTAACAAAAGATTATATTTTTTACAGTGGTTTTGTAACCTTCTTATCAATAGTTTTGTCTTATCTATAAAGTAAACTAATGACAAAACTCCTTATTTCCTTATTTTTATTTTTTACGGTATTATTTTTCGGGCAGAACCAGCTGAAAGTCTTCAGTAAGGCCGATAAAAAATCCGTTTATAACGCAGCAGTGTACTGCGAAGATGAGCTTCTCGGAAAAACCGATCTTAACGGGATCTTGTCTTTTAAAACAAAATGCAGGAGGGTGGAAATCCTGGCCAGTAATTTTCAGGACGTGACGGCTGATGTAAAGAAATCCATGGAAGTGGCGATGCAGCCTTTATCTGAAAAAATGGGCACCATTGATAAAGTAATCATCCAGGATAAAAGCGATCCGAAAGCCCTGAAAATACTTGATGAAGTAAACAAAAGGGCTAAAGAAAACTCACCAAAATCCCTGGATTCCTACAATTTTAAATCCTACACCAAATTTTCCATCGACGTTGATAAAGATTCGGTGGATATCTACAAGAACTTTCTGGCGGTAAGAAAAGATTCACTTTCAAAAGTGGATAAAAAGGAGGTAAAGCAGGCCAAAAAAGATGAAAAAGACTCCCTGACGGCAGAAGATTTCATCCAGGCATCGGCAGAGGGCCAGATGTTTCTATGGGAAAAGGCAGCCGAATACAAATATTCCAAAACCTTCGGCGAAAAAACCAATATTATCGACAACCGGATGTCCGGTTTCAAAAATCCAATCTACGAAGCCCTGGCGATCAACATTTCCAATCTGGACCGGATCCCGAGACAGCTGAGACCGGAAAACAGGAAGCTGTTTAACTTTTACCTCTCCGATACCCTGCAACTCGACGGAAGAAAAACGTATGTAATCAAATTCAAGGAGATGACTGACAAGAAGAAGCAGAACCCAAGGAAATTCAACGGCAAAATTTATGTAGACTCCGAAACCTATGCTTTAAAAAAATTTGAAAGCAGCAGTAAGAAAAAAAACGAAGGGGAAATTGTTTCCGTCTGGAAGCCTATCGGCGGCAAATGGTTCCTGGATTATGAAGACATGAGGGTAAAGATGGGGGACCAGAGTTTTGACACTTCTAAAAAAGACAGCCTGAAACCGGGCCAAAAAGAAAAATACAACCAGAAAAGCTTTGGCAACTACCTGTACGTGAAGAACCGCTTTTTCGATTTTGAGCTGAATAAAGAACAGAAAGCCTCCGACTTCAAAGGGTATTCGCTGGAAGTGAAAAATTCCGACGGAAGCCTTTTAAACCAGTACCGGACCGACAGCCTCACGGCAAGGGAAAGTGCGACCTATACCAAAATCGACAGCTTTGTGCAGAAGCATGATTTTGAGAAGAAACTGAATACCCTGACCCAATTGTTGAGGGGAAACCTGCGGTATAAAATCATTGATTTCGATATTACCAAACTTTTCAGCTACGATGAGTATCAGGGGGTTCGTCTGGGCTTGGGAATCAAGCTGAATGAAAAATTCAGCAAGACCTTTTCGCCGGACGGATATTTCGGGTACGGATTCAAAGACCACCGGTGGAAGTATGGCTTAGGACTGGATGTAAAACTATCGCAAAAAAGGACTTCGGTGTTCCGGATTGAATACATCGACGATGTTTTTGCAGCAGGAAGGTTCAGCAATGCGATGTGGGATGTGATGATGAAAATTCCGGATCTTAATCTTGACCTTCACAATGCGACTTTCTACAGAAATCAGAAATGGAGTGCTTCATACATTTATGATATTTCCAATTCATTAAGCATGAAAATCGCACTGAATAAAGAGAAGCAGCAGGCGCTTTTCGATTATCAGTACAAAGACCTCGGAAATGCCTTCGACAATACCAGCGCTACCCTCTCCCTGAAATTCTCCCCGAATGATAAAAACATCATGACCCCGACCGGAAAATACACTTATGAAAAAGGCTATCCGCAGATCTTCATGAATTACGAACAGGGATTCCGGACGCTGGGCGGAAACCTGGATTACCACCGGCTGGATGCTTTAATCATCCATCAGTTCAGATCAAAACTGGGGTATACCAACCTCAGGCTTTTCGGAGGGCTGTCTTCCGGAAACGCACCGATCTGGAAAAACTTTGAAATCGCAGGACAAAGGGATCTGAATGCCGACAAATGGACCTCTGCCATCAGCACGCCTTCCAATCTGGGATTTGCCACCATGCCGGCCGGAACTTTTTTTGCCGATAAATTCATAGCCTTCAAAGTGTCGCAATACCTTCCTTTCCGGTTCAGGACTCTGGGAAAAAGATATTCCAACATCGAGCTTGAATACCAGGCGGCCATCGGAAATATGAAAAACAGGGAAGACCACCAGTTTATGTTTCAGGTATTGGATCACTACTACCAGGAAGCCGGGGTGATGTGGAACCGCTTTTTGGGAAGCCGGTACAGTGTAGGATTTTCTTACCGACTGGGTTACTATCAGACCTCAGAGTTTAAAGATAATTTCGGGATTAAGGTTAAGTTTAACTTACTGAATTAAAATATCCTTTATTGATGATCCATCATTATTTCGACAGAGCGGACCTTCGGTCCGCTTTTTTTGTTTGTTTCCCAACAGATTGCATGGATTTCCACAAAGGTTTACGTATATTTTGCTGAATTTAACGTGAACTCCGAGAGAAAATCAGCTTAGCAGTTTACATGAGATTTCATAGAATATAACAGAAAGAACAGTATGTGAACCTGCTACGGAAGAGGCTTTATGATCATAGCCCCGGGTGAAAAAAGAAGACGAACCACAAGCCCTGAAGGGACGGCATCATTTCCGATGTGATCCAAGATATTTCGAAAACCTGAAATTTAAATCTCATGCTTCTCATGGGGTAAATTCTTTGCAATTCAAAATCCCGGCAGATGGCAGCGATTATTTTGATCCATTCTAATTATTGAAACTCGCTTAACATTCCGTTGCTATTAATAAGAAAAATTTAATTTCCCTACCACAACTATTAAAATTCAGTTCATACCGGAACCCTAGTTTTGCAGCATCGAAATAAAGCAATTATGAAAATCCACAAAACGATGGGGGTGCTGTTTTTAGCAGCGGCACTTTTCCAGAACTGTAATGATGAAACTACCGAGAATCCTGAAAATCCGGTAAACCAGAACATTAAAATCGAGAACTTCTCAAAAGAATCAGCTTTTGCCTATGGCATGAGCGGTTTTGAAAACCTGAACATCACCACTTTAATTTCCAGCTCCGATGTGCTTGCCGGAAGCCCGAATTTCGTGTTTGCCGGACAGCCGGACGGGATGGGTATCATGAAAGATCCGAATTCAGAAGGATACCTGATGATCACCAACCATGAAATCACGAAATCTGTTTCAAGAGTCTATTTAGATAAAACCTTCAAACCGGTAAAAGGGGAATACATCCTGAACGGAATCGGAGGAATGACCAGATTGTGTTCCGCAACACTGGCTACGGTTGCCGAGCACGGATTCAGTGCTTTCCTTACAGCCGGGGAGTCCGGAGAAGAGAGTATGGTACATGCAATTAATCCATTGGCAGCCGCTGCTCAGGCCGCAGACCAGTCGAGGGTAAAGCCGGCTTTGGGGAAAGCATCCATGGAAAATGCCGTTCCGCTTCCTAAAGATATTTCCAACGGGAAAACCTACATTATGATCGGTGAAGACCAGTCGTTCAGCTCTTCCCACCAGTCGGCAGGACAGCTGATCATGTACGTTTCCGATACCCAAGGCGACCTAAATAACGGAAAACTGTATGCTTTGAAGAGAACCAACAGCAATTATACGGAGACCAACATGACGAAAGGAAATCAGTATGATGTGGAATTCGTGGAAATCCCCAATGCCAAGAACCTTACCGGAGCACAGATCAACCAGAAAAATATCGACAACAACGCGATCCGTTTTTCAAGGGTGGAAGATGTGGATTACCGGAAAGGTGCCGGAAAAGGAAGAGAAATCTACTTTACCGCTACCGGGGAATCTTCAGACGGCGTCAATCCGAAAGCCGGGCTTACGATGTGGGGAAGAGTATACAAACTGGTCCTGAACGAAAGCAATATGCTTACCGGAAAGCTTGAAGTAGTGGCTGAAGGAGATTCAAACCCGGGAAGCAACCTGATCAACCCGGATAACCTCTGCGTAACGGAAAATTACGTATACATCCAGGAAGACGGGGATTCCTACTACCCTGCCGCTACCCACGATTCTTACATCTGGCAGCTGAACATCGGTACCAAGCAGTACAAGCCGTGGCTGAACATGAAGCACAACAGAAACGATGCGGCATGGCAGACCGCCTACAACCAGTCGGGACAGCTGACGAAGTGGGGATCATGGGAATACGGCGCGATGATCGACATTTCAGACATCATCGGGGTTCCTAATACTTTTGCGGTAAACATCCACTCCCACACCTGGCAGAAAGATGCGTTTGCCAATGCAGACGGTGCCGGGGTAAATACCAACAAAGAAGGCGGGCAGACCCTGATCATCAGAAACGTTCAAAAATAAATTACTATCATTCTTAATAGGGTATCAGTAGGAGAAATTCTGCTGATACTTTTTCATATCCTATGAAAATCATTCTTAAATATCCTTTTGCTGTTTTTATTTTCATCATTTTTGTCGTATTCAGTGCTTTGCAGTGTACGCAGAATCAGCAGCCGCTGCAGGATGACCTTTCCGAAGTGAAAAAAGACCTTTTCAGGAACAACAATGACTTTCTGAGCCGGACCAACCAGCTGATGAAAATGGTATCCGGAAAGCCGGACCAGGCATCGCTTCAAAGAAAATTTGAAGAACTGAGGGCAACCTATAAAAAAATGGAATGGGCCGTCGAATATTTCCTTCCGCAGACCGCACGCTTCATCAACGGGCCTGCCCTTCCCGAAATCGAAATGCAGGAACATACGGAAATCGAACCCGAAGGATTACAGGTCCTGGAAGAACTGCTCTACCCTTACGATCCGGCCAATAAAGAGGAGGTAATCCGCATGCTTAAAAACCTTACGAATAAGAGCAATGCCATTAAAGTAAACTTCCAGGCCATCACCATTTCCAGAGACCAGGTATTTGATGCGCTGAGACAGGAAGTCTTCCGGATTTCCAGCCTGGGGATTGCCGGGTTTGATACTCCGGTTTCGGGAACTTTTTTAAAAGAAATCCCTTATGCCTTAAATGCCGTAAAGATAACCCTTCAGCAGATTGCTACGGAAAAATCAAAAGAAAAAGCCCTTTCGAGAATCAGTGCGGAAATTGATGCTTCTACCGCTTACCTGAAAAAGAATACGGATAAAAACACATTCGACTATATCAATTTTATCCCGGAGCACCTGAATGCCATCACTTCGCTGATGATCGATTTTCAGAAACAGGAAGACATTCCGGCGATCGAAGTTACTTCGGCGCTGGATAAGAATGTTCGCACCTTCTATTCCAAAAATGCATTTAATCCCAATGCCTTTGTTCCTGGAAAGCAGTTTGAAATGTCTCCGGAAAAGGTGGAACTCGGGAAACGGCTTTTTAACGATCGTATTTTATCCGACAACAATTCGAGAAGCTGCGCCACCTGCCATATCGCGGAAAAGGCCTTTACCGACGGACGGGAAAAATCCCTGTCGCTCACCGATTCGCCTCTGCAGAGAAATACGCCTTCACTGAACTATTCGGCTTTCCAGCACGGACAGTTCTGGGATATGCGGAAGGACGACCTGGAAGGGCAAAGTTCTGCGGTGATTACCAATAAGGAAGAAATGCATGGCGACCTCAGCAAAATTATTGCGAAGATCAACGCCAATCCGGAGTACCGTACTGCATTTGCAAATATTTATAAGGTAAAGAAAGCCGAAATCTGGCAGCTGCAGAATGTTCTGGCCAGCTACATCCGCTCACTCGCCTCTTTCAGTTCGGATTTTGACGGGTATATGCGCGGGAATAAAAAGGCAATGACGGAAAGCCAGAAAAAAGGCTTTAACCTGTTTATGGGAAAAGCACAGTGTGCGATCTGCCACTTTTTACCGCTTTTCAACGGGACCGTTCCGCCGAATTATACAAAAACCGAACAGGAAGTCCTGGGAATTGCAGAGAATTCATCCAACCGGACGGCAGATAAAGATCCGGGGAGAGGAAAATTCCACGAAACGGTAGCGTTTTTACAGCATTCCTTTAAAACCCCCACCCTCAGGAATATTGCGAAAACAGCCCCTTACATGCACAACGGCGGTTACCAGACGTTGCGGGAGGTGATGGAATTTTACAACAAAGGCGGCGGAAAAGGGCTCGGCCTGAACACCGGTAATCAGACGCTTTCCGACACTCCGTTGAATCTTTCGGAAAAAGAAATGTCAGAAATCATCGATTTTCTGCACGCACTTAATGATCACTAACTACAATCCCGGAAATCCCGGGATTTTTTGTAGTTTGAAAATTCCGATAAAAACTTTACATTAATTTTTTTCCGTTAAATAAATTCAGGCAGCGGCAAATCATATCCCTTTTAACCGATAAAATTTTGTTAACCTATTAAAACCAGACACTAAAAACTTTTCTGCCCGGAGAAATATTATTAATTTTGAAAGGTTTTTCTATGAAAAGGATTTTATTGTTTTTTGGTCTTTTATGCTGGTTTTTTGGTTTTTCACAATCGAAAGTCACTGCTATTGAAGGCGTAGTGATCGAAGACAAAAGTGATCCCAAAGCATTGGAGATCCTGAAGAAGGTCAACCAGATGTTCCGGGAGAACTCCCCGAAGACTTTGGATTCCTATTCTTACAAATCATACGAAAAAATTTCCCTGGATATCGACGAAGACAGCATTTCGCAGTACAACAAATTTTTCGAGGAAACCGGAATGTTCAGGGAAAAGCGTAAAAAAGATTCACTCAACAACATTTCGGCGAGAAAAATATTTTCCAAAAGCAAGTTGTTTCTGTGGGAAAGGGCCCAGGAATTTCTCTATTCCAGACAATACGGCGAAAAAATCAATATCCTGGATAACCGGATTTCCGGACTGAAACAGCCGATCTATGAAATGATTGCTCTGCAGCAGAGCAACCGCGACAAGCTTCCCGATCAGCTGAAACAGGAAAACCGGGGACTTTACCGCTTCTTCCTCACCGATACCCTTGAAATGGACGGCCGGAAAAATTTTGTCATCCGCTTCAGGGAAGTCAATTTTAAAAACCCTGATAAAAAACGGAAATACAACGGTGCCATTTATGTAGACACCGAAACCTATGGCGTTAAAAAAATCGAGAATTTCAGCAAGAACAAAAACGACGGAATCATTACCAGCACCTGGATTTTCTTTCACAACAGATGGTTCCTGGCCCATGAAACCGTAAAACTGAAAATGAGCAACATGAAGCTGGAAGAGGAAGATGCTCAGCATAGTGATGAAAAACCGGACCGGAATAAGAAGCAGACCTTCGGAACCTATGCTTTCCTGACGTCCCGTTATTTTGACTATCAATCTCCTGCAGAAAACAGCCCTGAAGATTTCAAAGGGTATACCTTTTCCGTAAAAAACATACGCGGAAACACGCTGGACCGGTACCGTACCGACCCTTTGACGGAACGGGAGAAAAATACCTATAAAACCATCGACAGCCTTGGCCGCAGATACAACATCGACAGTAAAGCCCAGATCCTAAGCGGTTTGCTGAATGGCCAGATCCGGGTAGGCGCAGTGGATTTTGCGGTGGATGAAATCGTCAATTACAACTTATACGAAGGATTCAGGGTCGGCCTGAAGGCCAAGCTTAATGAAAATTTCAGTCCTTATTTTTCCCCGGATTACACGTTCGCTTATGGTTTCAAAGATGATAAGTGGAAATACAGGATCGGGCTCGACATGAAGACAACCCTCGAAAAAGATTCTTATTTCCGGGTTGAATATTATGATGACGTAACCGCTTCGGGTGAATTTTCGCGCAGGCTTTGGAATTTCAAGATGCGTATGGCCAACTACGGAAACAACCTGAATAACGACCGGTATTACCATTACAGAGGCGCTTCCGTCTCTTACCTGAATGATGTAACCAACGGGCTCACGCTGGTTTTCGCAGCACGCAGGAATCTGGAAGAAGCCTTATTTGATTAGTCTTTCCGGGGAAAAGGCCCGTCTTTTGAAAATTTCAACACCCTGTTTACCCTGAAATATTCTCCGAACTCCACCAATATCATGACTCCGCAGGGAAAATCCCTGATCGACCAGAAATACCCTGAATTTTACTTTAATTATGAGCAGAGCTATAAAATTTTTGGCGGGGATTTAAGCTATGTACGCTTTGATGCCCTTTTCGTCCACAATTTTAAAACGAGGTTCGGAACAACGGGATTCCGGCTGTACGGCGGGATGGTTTTCGGCGGGGCTCCGATCTGGAAGAACTTCACCATGAACGGGCTGGCTTCGCCGAGAAGGGATTTTAATTTTAACCTTACCTCATTCCTCGGCTTTGCAACACTGGAAGGCGGAAAATATTACAACGACCGTTTTGTGGCCTATTACTTCACGCACAAGCTGCCGTGGTATTTTAAAAGTTTCGGGCAGAACATATCGAGCTTCGATTTTGTCCTTCGCGGGACCATCGGAGATATGGAAAAGGCCGAATACCATCAGTTCAGGTTCCGTCCGCTGAATCATCTTTACCAGGAAGTCGGCCTGGAATGGAACAATTTCCTTTCCACGTACTTCAACCTGGGATTGTTTTACCGGGTCGGCTATTATACTACCCGCAACTTCAAGCAGAACTTTGCCGTTCAGTTCAAATTAAAATTATTGGAATTCTAAACCTGCCCGATTTCTTATATGAAGGCCGGATAAAAATAAATAACAGACAATGCAGAAAATCGAAATAAAAGCAGATCAGTTCTTCGAATTATTAAAACTAAAAGACACCTCGATGTGGGAAATTTTCGCCCGGATGATCGACGGAAACGAGAAAGAAATTATCTTTTTGGATAAAGAAGATAAAATCCTTTTCAATTATATTCTTCCTTCCAATACGGAACAACTGGAAGAAGACCGTACGGAGTTCTCGAAGCAGTTTGCCGATAAGCTGGCGAACCTGAATTGAGGGTGTAGGTATTTGAGCGTTTCAGGGCTTGAGAATTTGGGAGCAGGAGGGTTTAAGGGTTGGGAGTTTGGGAGTTTGAGCGTATAAGAGTTATTGAATACAAGATAAAAAATTTCAGTAAAAATAGATTTTTAATTAAAGATTTACACTTAAAAAAACATTCACATTAATACATTAATCCACTGACAATAAAACAGTTAAATGTCGTGAATATTCATCAAAATTTGTGTAATTTTCTATACTGAAATTTTCAGAATGGCTTTTTATGTTTGTAAAAGTTTAACCAACCAAATTTTTTACACATGAAAAAGAAAATTTTAT
>JAKOOG010000301.1 GCA_022701545.1 Weeksellaceae bacterium
GGTTTCGTGATAAAATTTTTTAGCGAACCTCAGCAATAAAGATTTTTACCAGAAGTCCGATCAAATTTAAATTAAATAAAATCTTACTTTACCGGATTTCACATTCCAGGGTTGAAAATAAGTATAAATTTTATACGATGATTTTAATCATGTTTTGTGCTTAGGCTTATTTCTTTTTTGAAGTTTCATTAGATGGTATTGTAGAATAAGAGCACTAATGATAAAAATTTAATCCTTTATTTTTGATTGACTATAGAAATTTAATCCTGAAAGTCTTCTTTTACAAAACATATGGGCATAATATTTGGTCTGGTAGATGAGTACAGATGAAAACTCCAGAATGCCATATTTCAGTGGCGGTTCCGACTGTTAAAATCTACATGTAATACCATAATTTATGACTGACAATAATCTCGAACTTTATTTAAAAGCACTGGACTCTGCAAATTCAGGAATTATTATCACAGACAATAATCTGCCGGATAATCCTATCATTTACTGCAACAAGGCGTTTGAAAAAATTACGGGATATGCCCATGAGGAAATTATTGGTCACAACTGCCGTTTTCTACAGATGAAAGACCGCAGCCAGCCCGAACGTACTATTTTAAAGAAGCACATCCAGGAAGGTGAGGAATGTAGGGTTGAGATCAGGAATTATAAAAAAAACGGCGACTTGTTCTGGAATGAACTTTATATTTCGCCGGTAAAGGACAAAAACGGAGCAATTACCCATTTTATTGGGGTTCAAAATGATATTACCGACCGTAAAAAAGTAGAACAGGATTTACGGGAAGAAAAGGCCAGTGTTGAAAGAAAAGTAAAAGAACGAACCCAGGAACTGCAGGAAAATGAGGCTTTCCTTTCCAGCATTATCCAGACGGTGAGGGAAAGTCTGCTGGTTTTGGATCCTGACTTCAGGGTAGTAAGTGTAAATTCCTATTTCCTGAAAACCTTTAAGGTGACCGAAGAGGAAACAATCGGAAAAATATTATATGAGCTAGGTAACCACCAATGGGATATAGAGCCGCTACGGGAGATGCTCATTAAAATATTGCCTACTAATAATCCGGTGATCGATTTTGAGGTAGATCATGATTTTCCTTATATCGGCAGAAAACTGATGCTGCTTAATGCATACAGGATTGAGTTTGAAGGACAGTATAAAGACAGGATCCTTCTCGCCATAGAAGACATTACGGACAAAAGGGAGATAGACCGGCGGAAGGATGATTTTTTATCAATCGCAAGCCACGAGCTGAAAACTCCTTTAACCACTATAAAAACACTGGTACAGCTTCTTGAACGGATGCTGGATAAAGGAATTGATGATAAATTCAGGTCTACGCTGCATAAAGTATCGGTGAATATTGAACGACTGAATAATCTGATTACAGAATTATTGGATACCTCCAAGATTCATTCGGGAAATATTGAAATCAACCGAAAGCCGTTCGATATCAATGCCTTGGTTCATGAGACGGTAGAAAACAGCCTGTATAATGTGTCATCTTCGCATGAGATCGAGATTAAAGGCACTACCGAGGCCATTGTAGAAGGGGATGAAATAAAAATATCCCAGGTGCTGAATAATATTGTCTCCAATGCCGTTAAATACTCTCCGGGACAGAGAAAAATAGAGATTCTGCTAGGTAATGTCGGAAACTTTGTAAAAGTCTCGGTAAAAGATTTTGGCGTGGGAATTGATTATGATGACAAATCAAAAATCTTTGAAAGATTTTTCAGGGTAAAAGACGTCCAGCAGAAATTTTCCGGGCTGGGTATCGGTTTATATGTAAGCCAGGAAATTATCAAGATGCATGGAGGAACCATCTGGGTCGAAAGCGAGCTCGGAAGCGGATCTGTTTTCAGTTTTACATTACCGATTTTAAAAATGAAGAAAAGTGAAAAATAAAATAATATTAGTTTGTGACGATGAAGAGGGGATACTCGATGTAGTTGAGATGATGCTTGATGCAGAGGGTTTTACGGTCTACACAGAACTCGAAAGCGATCGTGTGCTCAATCGTATCAAAGAGCATGTTCCCGATTTACTTATTGTTGACCTCTGGATGCCGGTGATGTCCGGAGATGAGGTCATCCGCAAGATCAGAGGAAATGAAGAGATGAAGTCGCTGCCGATTATGGTAATGTCTGCCAGCCGAGATGGTGAAGGAATCGCCTTTGACGCAGGCGCTAATCAGTTTATTTCCAAGCCTTTCGATATCAATGCGTTTGTATCTAAGGTTGATGAACTAATCGGTTAAAAGCTGATCAGGTTGTATTGTATCTTGTTAAATCAGATTGCTGCTGTTTGTCAGCAGGGTTATATGTTTGGTACAACCGGATTCCAAAATAGGCTTGAAGTAATATTTCTTCAGAAAAAATAAACCGCAATTTTAATCTTGTTTATTATTTGTCATACCGACATTAAACAGGGAACTTGGTAAGGGTTGTATTAAAAGACGTTTAATCTCGATTATTCTAAATAAAAGTAATACTCTGACCAAGTATATAATCCGTTCAGTTTTTATCAGAATTATCCATATTGTTTCTTCCAGTCAGCTTTCATTTTTCTGTACTTTGGAAATGCTTCGGCTTCTTTCCACTTCTTATAAAAAACAGCTGCTGACTTTGCCTTTTCAGGATCTCCTGTCCCGCGTTCCAATTGTTCGTAACCTTTGGAAGGGTCATACTTTTTTCCGCCTTTGTAATTGAAATACCGCCGGGCTCTGGTAAATCCCATCTGAAGGTATTTGCGTGACAGATCCGCTCCTACAAAATCATTCTTTTCCATATAATTCATAAAGAGGCCAAATATTTTTTCCGAGCTTTCCGACGCGATTTCCTCATTCTTAAAACGCCAGTAAGGCCCGATTTCACTTTTGTACGGTTCACAGATCAATACGCCCTGTTCACCTTTTCCCACCCGGTATTGCTCAGGATGCTCCCGGTAATCGATATCGGGTTTCCATTCATAACTTTCAGCATTAAAATTCAGGTAGCTGGGTGTATCTTTTTTCATAATTATACCTTTTTTAGGTTAATGCAAGGGCTAAGGCTATTTCGGACTGAATTAAAAAGTAATTGAGTTCCTGTATAAATCAGATTAATGGACGGGCCTTTGGCAGATTCAGCAGATTTCAGTTATTTTGATGGTGGTAAAACATTCCAATCACTGAAATACTCTGATATTAATATTTTATCTGAATAGAATTCTCAAAAATAAAGCCAGTTTTGCAGGAAGGGTTCTCTTATCATAAAAAATAAGAATACCACACAAGGTGGCATAATAATTTCAGGGGTTTAAGCTGATTTAAAAAAGCTGTTATGAATGAAAAATTTATTAAAATATTAGGATGGGTAGCAACGGTGACGGCAATGGCCATGTATTTTTCTTACATTCCCCAGATTTCGGGAAATTTAAACGGCCATAAAGGAGACTGGCTCCAGCCCTTGGTTGCCGCCATCAACTGCAGCTTGTGGGTAACGTATGGATTTATCCAGAAACCCAAAAAGGACTGGCCGATTGTAGTTGCCAATTCACCGGGGGTGTTTTTCGGGCTCTTTGCTTTTATTACGGCACTGTGATTGGAAAAGGAATGCTTATCTGATACTTTTTGCCATTGATTTAACGGGAACTTTCGGCTATCAATAAAAAAGCAGGCTCTAATGGCCTGCTTTGTGTGTATTATTGGTGATACAATTAATGTCTGTAATCCTCGTCTTCTTCCTCATCTTCGTCGTCGTCCTCATCATCATAATCTTCGTCATCGTCATCCCAGTCTTCATCGTCCTCATCATTTTCTCCGTCCTCATCTTCTTCGGAAGCATTAAAATTTATGGATGTTTCGGCAATATCGGTAAGGTCACGGTCAGTCTCTTCTTCCTCATCCAGCGTTGTCTGTAGAAGGTCTGCCGCTTTGTAAAGTTCAAGCGTTTCCGCAAGGGCAACCAGCCCTCCATAGGTAGCGATTTCATAATGCTCTACTTTTTGTGCAGCAATAATCAGGGCGGCATCTCTTGTCATGGTGCCTTCTTCGGTTTCCTTGATGATGTTTTCGCTTTCTTTCACGATCCCGATGATGGCATCACATTTCTTAGCTTCCGGCTTTTCATCGATGGATCTGAAAACTTTTTCCAGTCTTGAGATCTGCTTTTGAGTCATCAGGTGATGGTCTTCAAAAGCTTCCTGAAGTTCTTCAGTGGTTGCTGCTTTCTGCATCTTGGGTAAAGCCTCCAAAATATGTTTTTCAGCAAAGTAAATATCCTTCAGGGCATCCAGGAAAAATTTATACAGCGGTCCTTCTTTGGAAGTTTCAGATATTGCATTTTTTCCTGAAGATTGCGTAGCCGGTTTTTCATCCTGCTTATTTTCCTCCTTTTTATTCTGGTCTTCCTTTTTAGCGGCAGATGCTCTGGCACCGGCTTTTGGTTTTGTGGCAGGCGTTTTTTTTGCTGCAGTACCTTTAGGGGTGGCAGCCGATGTTTTAGCCGTTGCTCTTTTCTTTGGAAGAGGCGGTTGCTCTTCAGCAGTTGTTTCAGGACCGGCATTAAGCAGATCAGCAGCTATTTTTTCTGTATTATCAGTAGCTTTTGTTGTATTGGTTAAATTATTGGTATCCATGATTTTATGTATTATGTTAAGTGGGAAAAAGCCGGCTTAGGCAGCCGGCCTGTATAATATGGTTTTAAGAGTTTCTGCCTCTTCCGTTGCTTCTGCTTCCGAATCCGCCTCTCTTCGAAGAAGTGAATCTTCCGTTCTCATCTCTCTGCTGGTTTCCGTTTCCTCCGGAATTTCTGCCGGAACCTGATCTTGAAGAAGAACCGTTTGAGCTTCTGCCGTCACCGTTTCTGCTTCCTCTCGGTCTTCCCGGATTGTCGTGCCTTCTGTCGTAATTGTCGTTGTTTGAATTGGAAGAACGTCTCGAAGAAGAGCTGTCTGAATTTCTGCCGTCACTGTTTCGGCTTCCTCTCGGTCTTCCCGGATTGTCATGTCTTCTGTCGTAATTGTCGTTGTTTGAATTTGAAGAACGTCTCGAAGAAGAGCTGTTTGAACTTCTGCCGTCACCGTTTCTGCTACCTCTCGGTCTTCCCGGATTGTCGTGTCTTCTGTCGTAATTATCGTTGTTTGAATTGGAAGAACGTCTTGAAGAGGAGCTGTCTGAACTTCTGCCGTCACCGTTTCTGCTTCCTCTCGGTCTTCCCGGATTGTCGTGTCTTCTGTCGTAATTATCGTTGTTTG
>JAKOOG010000321.1 GCA_022701545.1 Weeksellaceae bacterium
AAGCCGGGAAGGTTCTCCTTCAATGTGAAAGGCGGGAGATGCGAAACCTGCCAGGGCGGCGGATTAAAGGTTATCGAAATGAACTTCCTTCCGGATGTGTATGTTCATTGCGAGACCTGCAACGGAAAACGGTTCAACCGGGAAACCCTGGAAGTCCGCTACAAAGGAAAATCGATTTCCGATGTTCTCGAAATGACGATTGATGAGGCGGTAGACTTCTTCCAGCCGATTCCGAAGATTTTTTCAAGGGTGAAAACCCTGCAGGATGTCGGATTGGGCTACATTACGATGGGGCAGCAGTCCACCACGCTTTCCGGAGGGGAAGCCCAACGGATCAAGCTGGCTACCGAACTCGCCAAAAGACAGACCGGAAATACCTTGTACATTCTGGATGAACCGACGACCGGTCTTCATTTCGAGGATGTCAAAATCCTGATGGAAGCCATCAACCGTTTGGTGGAACTTGGAAACTCCTTCATCATCATCGAACACAATATGGACGTTATCAAACTGGCCGACCACATCATCGACGTCGGTCCCGAAGGCGGAAAACACGGCGGGCAGATTGTTGCCCAGGGAACACCCGAAGAAATTGTGAAGTCGAAGAAGAGCTTGACAGGGAAGTTTTTGAAGAGGGAATTGGAGTAATATTTTCTGAATGATAAGGTTAGCACAGAAAGATGGCCGAAATTCAAAATATTTTGAAATCCAGGAGGATGGCGTTCTTGTAAAAAATAATTTTGCAAAGGAGATCAATGAATACAAAATTTATTTTTCCGAGATTCAGTTTGATGAAATGATATTCAGAAAAAAGAAGGACCCGGTATTGCTAGGAATTGTTATTTCAATGCTTATTAATTCGATATTGTTTACCATTTTTATCAATGAAAGCTATCAATTTTCCCAGACCGTGGGAATGGTCGTTTTCATTATCGCAATGTTACCGTCTTTGATTGTAACGGGATTATGCAATAACGAATTCAGGAGAGAAAATGCTAAGAGTCTTGCAGCATCCAAACCCTTAATTTTTTCCTATGCTAAAAAAGAAATGCAAGAAGTTGATGTTTTTATATCAGATATAAAAGAAAGTAAAAAGCAATTTTTCTTAAAAGAATATTATAGGGTAGATAATCTGATTCCGGTTGCTACACAGATCAGCAGAATCCACTGGCTGTATGAGATGAAATACATCAGTGAAAGTGATGCAAAATTTATTATTGACGAACTGGAAAGTAAAAGAATTATTGAGGGATTTTAAAATATCATCTTAATTATAATAAGGAATTTGTGAATGCAGATTCCTTTTTTTCATTTTATTCACCTAAAAATTAAATCACCATGAAAAAGCTCATTACTGCTAATTTGTTCTTCTCCTGTTGCTGAATGGAATTGGTAGGTACTTAGGAAAATCCTGCTGTTGATACTGTTGGTCTTGCTGCAGATCCTGCTGTGCTATTCGGTTAATAGATTGATTTTAATGAAAATTTTCGGATACCTTAAAATCGAAAATCTACTCTTCTCTGTAATATGTGTTTCTCTGTTCTGGTATTTTATCATTTAAAAAAACAAACCTGTTAATAGTTCAAAGTAGATTTTTAGACCTAATTTGTTTATGTTTTATAAATTTAAACCTCTTCCAATATTAAATTTTCACCTATTTCAAAAATTTATTACCCTGTAAATCAATATTTTAAATTCCAATGTTAACCCAATGTTAACGGAATGTAAAATTAATATGAATTATTTTATATATCTTTGGTAAAGAGTTAGTAAAAAAGTTTAAAACAACATTAAAACCAAAGCGTTATGAAAAATAAAATTCAATTATTGATGGCTTCCCTTTTTGTTTTCGGATTTATGGCAGTGATGAATACGGCAAAAGCACAGACTTCAAATAACAACACCATCCAGGAAGTTCAGCTGAACAAAAATGATGCATTCAACGAGATCAGAAACCTGCTGATGGCCAACTTCGATTTTACCAATTCCGATTACAAGCAGGGGATCGTTAATTCAGAAGTTAAATTTGATGTAGCGGAAAACGGGAAAATCGTAAATGTTCATTCCAAAGGAGACTGCAAAAACGTAAGCAAAGAAATTGAAAATGTATTGAGCAAACTGCAATACAGAGTAGACAGTAAAAAACTGAATAATAATATGATCGCTTCGACTTACGTAATGCCGGTAAGAGTTGACATCAACAACAGATAAAAACATTCATAAAATTTTTATACGAAGCCATACAGATCCTGTGTGGCTTTCTTTTGCTTTATAGCTGATGAAAATTTTAAAGAAAATTCCGTAATAATCATAAAAAATCCCGTTCATCTTAGAATCACCAAAATTAACGATATGGGAAATCTGAAGAAACTCAGTAAGACTGATTTAAGATCGGTGTACGGCGGAAAGCCTAGAAAGTATTGGTAGTATTGCAAGAGGCTCAATAAAACGGATTGCAGCGTAGTTCCGATTGCATAGTGTACGTAAAAGTAAAAGGCTGCAACCCGGCAACCTTTCGTTTTATTTTTTAAATTCAGCACGGAGGTCATTCAGCCTCGTTTTCAGGTCCTTTACCTGTGCGATCTTATCGAAAGTGATGTTGTCGATCTCCCAACCGGCATCCGAAGGATTAATGAGGTGTACATTTTCCTTCCAGGTAATCTTTGGAGCGACGGCCGTGTTTTCAAATTCAATAACAGCATCAGCCGTTTGTACATTCGGTTTTATCGTCCGCGTTTCAACCGATTTGATCTCATATTTCGTATAGCCTTCGTACAGGCTTGTAAAAACCGATCCTTCCAGAATCAGCGGCTTATCGTCGGGATGGGCGCTTTTCCGAATACGTTCCATATCCTCTTTGGATGCGTTTACAATTTCTTCAATCTCTTTCCGGATCTGCGGCGTGAACAGGTTTTGAGCAATCGGTTTGTTATAAAGTGCCTCACTGGATTGTCCGTATTGTCCGTAGAATTTTTCCAGCACCTTGGTTATTTCAGTGTTAGGGCCTTCTGCCTGCATCCCGGAATCCTTTTTTCTACAGCTCAAAAGGAAGATAAAGATGCTCAGGTAAATAAATAATTTCTTCATGGTCTGTTTTTGGATGAATGGTTTAAAATGAAAGTCCAGAGATCATAACCCTGAATCTTTATCGTCTTCAAAAATAAATAAAATTCTGCACAGTATGAGATCGTGGAATAAATATTTTTCAAATCATAAAAATGTATATTTTTGGTGAGATAAAACAAGGCCGTTTTTAATCTTATAACGGATTTAAGGCTTATTGCAGCTGGCTTTCCTAGTCAGAAATTAAGAAGAAACAAATATCGTTAAGAAATATGAATTACGAACTGAGAGAAATGCTGCCCGAAGATGAAGCCCGGGTTCTGGAGATTTTCCAACAGGGAATCGACAGCGGAATCGCTACTTTTGAAACAACAGTCCCTTCCGATGAAGTCTGGGGTATGGATTACCTGAATGACTGCCGGTGGATCCTGGAAAACGAAAATCAGGAAGTAGTGGGATGGTGTGCCCTGAGGCCCGTAAGCAAAAGAGAAAGCTACAAAGGAGTAGCGGAAGTGAGTATTTATTTTGACCGGGATTATCAGAACAAAGGATTGGGTGCGGTCCTGCTTAAAAAAGTAATTCTCGACAGCGAAGACCACGGCTTCTGGACCCTGCAGACCAATATTTTCCCGGAAAACGAAGGAGCCTTAAAGGCCCATCTGAAAAGCGGTTTCCGTATAGTAGGGACGAGAAGCAAGATCGGAAAGCTTAATGGCCAATGGAAAGATGTTATCATGCTCGAAAGGAGAAGCGCGACGGTTTTCTGAAATTCAGAAAAAATAATAAAGTTTCTTAAAAAATGAGAAGTATATATGGGTAATTGTTTACTGGCACCGCTATTGCTGCATTTTCTCATGTAATTTGAAAATAAATATATTATGAAGGTGCTGACTAAAATTGTAGGATTATTCGTCTTTGTTTTTTTTCTGGCGTATTCCCAGGCTGCCCCGATCCAATGGGGCCATGGTCGCGGACATGGCCACGGACCGAAGAAACATCATTACCACAGACCGCACAGGCCGCATTACAAGAAAGTAAAATACCGCAGGCCGCCCGGACATTATTATAAAAGGCATTACAGGCCCATAAGATACCGGTACTATTCAAGACCTCACCGGGCTTATTACAACAGACCTGTGGTGGTTGTAAGGCACCGATAGACCCATTACCAGCACTGACAATTGTTCAGTGCTTTTCTTTTGCTAATTCGTCGTAAAAAAGGATATTGGCATCGGCATTGATTAGTGTATACCGAACCAAAAAATAAATCATATGAAATCTTTACTGAAAATTTTCGGAGTTTTTGTTTTGGCTTATGCGACCAGTGCATGCCACCCGCCGCCAAGACCTCCGAGACCGCCGCAACCACCAAGAAGGCCCCACGGAATGATAGAGAAAAATTTCGATGCTGCCAAAGCAGATTTAATCTTTGAAAGAAAATCGATGATAAAAAAATCATAACTTATGAAAATCCCCAGAGAAACGTTTTCTCCGGGGATTATTTTTTAGCACTTATATAATCTGAGCCTTAAACTTAGTTTCAGTTCTATAATTTCAGCTTCTTCGGATTAAGAAGGGTATTGAAAATCATCACTTCCTGCCCGAATCTGGATTCAACCCTTTCTGCGATATTTTCCATTTCACTTTTAATAAAATCTTCCCTCAGGTCATCGGTATCAAAAATAAGGAGAAGATTGTAGTTTTTTCCTTCTTCAATAAAATCGCTGTGCACCTCAGAAAGGATGTACTGGCTGACGTCCATTAAGTTTTCCGTCATCAGAACCATCGTTTCATCAATATAATTTTCCCATTCCTGAAGCCTGTTTTTTGTACAGTGAAAAGTTATACTTAATACGCTCATATTTTTATGAATTTTTAAGATTCTTTAGATAAATTTTACCGCAAAAATCGGCAAATTTTTCGTAAATTAGCCCGTTATTAAAAAAGGGGAATAAATAATTTTCAGACGTACAGCTAAGGGTCTGAATATCATTATAATAAATTTGTTTATGCAAAAAGAAGGAGAAAGATTGATTCCTATCAACATTGTTGATGAAATGAAGTCGTCTTATATCGATTATTCGATGTCGGTTATCGTTTCCAGAGCGTTACCGGATGTGAGAGACGGCTTGAAACCCGTTCATAGAAGAGTACTTTACGGTATGTATGGATTAGGGGTTTTTTCTAATAGAAAATATCTGAAATCTGCAAGAATTGTTGGAGACGTTTTGGGTAAGTACCACCCGCACGGAGACTCCTCTGTATATGATGCGATGGTGAGGATGGCCCAGGACTGGAGCCTCCGTTACCCTCAGGTAGACGGCCAGGGTAACTTCGGTTCCATGGACGGTGACCCGCCTGCAGCAATGCGTTACACCGAAGCAAGACTGAAAAAAATCTCCGATGAGATCCTTTCGGACTTAGACAAAGAAACGGTAGATTTCCAGAATAATTTCGACGACAGTTTACAGGAACCAACGGTTCTGCCTTCGAAAATCCCTAACCTTCTGGTAAACGGAACTTCCGGTATTGCCGTAGGGATGGCGACCAATATGGCGCCGCACAACCTTTCAGAATCGGTAGATGCGATTTGCGCTTATATCGACAATAAAGAAATTACCATCGATGAGCTGATGCAGCACATCATTGCTCCGGATTTCCCGACCGGCGGAATCATTTACGGTTACGACGGGGTAAGGGATGCGTTCCATACCGGAAGAGGAAGAGTGGTGCTCAGGGCTAAAGTGGCTTTCGAAGAAATCGGAAACCGGAATGCCATCATCGTAAACGAAGTTCCGTATCAGGTGAATAAGGCGGAAATGATCGCCAGAACAGCCGAATTGGTAAAAGAAGAGAAAATTCCCGGAATTTACGAGATCAGGGACGAATCGGACAGAAGGGGTCTTCGTATCGTTTATGAATTAAAAAATGATGCGATTCCTAATGTTGTCCTGAACCTGTTATATAAATATACCTCACTTCAGACTTCTTTCAGCGTAAACAACATTGCTTTGGTTCACGGAAGACCGGAGCAGCTGAACCTGAAAGACATCATCCACCATTTTGTGGAGCACAGGCATGAAGTGATCGTGAGAAGAACACAGTTCGAACTCAGAAAAGCAAGAGAAAGAGCACATATCCTTGAAGGATTCATGAAAGTGATCGGTTCACAGGATTCTTTGGATAGGGCAATCTCTATCATCCGTCACTCTTCCAATCCGCAGGCTGCGAAGGAAGGGCTGATCGAAGCATTCGAGCTTTCCGATCTTCAGGCACAGGCTATTCTTGATCTTCGTCTTGCCCGTCTTACCGGAATGGAGCTTGACAAGATCCGCGATGAGTACGATGCGATCATGAAAGAAATTGATGACCTTGAGGATATCCTTGCCAATGAGCCGAGAAGATTCCAGATTATCAAGGAAGAATTAATTGAAGTAAAAGAAAAATACGGCGACGAAAGAAGAACCGAAATCGATTATTCCGGTGGTGAAATGTCGATCGAAGACATCATCCCGAACGATTCGGTGGTGCTTACGATTTCCCATGCCGGGTATATCAAAAGAACTTCGCTTTCCGAGTATAAAATCCAGAGCAGAGGCGGTGTAGGAAACAAAGCGGCTACCACAAGGGATGCCGATTTCCTGGAATACATCGTATCGGCCACGAATCACCAGTATATGCTGTTCTTTACCGAAAAAGGAAGATGCTACTGGCTGAGGGTATTCGAAATTCCGGAAGGCTCCAAAACCGCAAAAGGAAGAGCGGTACAGAACTTAATCAATATCGAACCGGACGATAAGATCAAAGCCTACATCAGAACCAATAACCTGAAGGACTCCGAATACGTCAACCAGATGAGCGTAGTGATGGTAACCAAAAACGGAACCATCAAGAAAACCTCTCTGGAAGCCTATTCCAGACCAAGGGTAAATGGGGTGAACGCTATCGAAATCAGGGACAACGACCAGTTGTTAGGGGCTTACCTGACCAACGGAGACTCCCAGATCATGATCGCTACTAAAAACGGTAAATGTATCCGTTTCCCTGAAGAAAAAGTAAGGGAAGTGGGAAGAGGATCTATCGGGGTTCGGGGAATTGCCATGGACGACGACGATGAAGCCATCGGAATGATTGTGGTAAATGATGTAGAAAAAGAAACGGTTCTTGTCGTATCTGAAAAAGGATACGGAAAAAGAACAGCCGTTGAAGATTACCGAATTACCAACAGAGGCGGAAAAGGGGTAATTACCCTGAACATTACCGAAAAAACCGGAAATCTTATTGCCATCCAGAATGTAACCGATGAAGACGGATTGATGATCATTAATAAATCCGGTGTTGCCATCCGTATGAATATGGACGAAATGAGGGTCATGGGTAGGAATACTCAGGGCGTACGGATGATCAACCTTAAGAAAAATGACGAAATTGCAGCTATTGCAAAAGTAGAAATGGATAAGGAGGTAGAAGAAGAGATAAGTGATGAAGAGGCAACGGAAGATGCCGGTGAAGAAGGTGCAGGTGTACAGGTAACGGGAGAATTGTTCCCTGATGAAAATGCCGGAGCTCATGACGCCGGTACTGGTGAGAAAACCGAAGGCCCTGATTCTGAAGAAGAATAAAAAATATCAATTAATATAAAATAGTGATTATGAAAAAGCTGATTTTAGGTATGGCTTTCGTAGCATCTGCCTTTGTTTTCGGACAGAAAGATGATGTTAACGCTAAGCTGCAGGAAGCCAATAAAGCTGCAATGGACGCCTACAATGCGAAAAATTACGCAGTGGCAGCTCCTAAGTTTATGGATGTTTATAACCTCCTTAAAACAAGCGGGCAGGACAATAAAGTATATATGTACTATTCAGGATTGAATTACGCGCTGGCTAATGATATCCCGCAGGCTACAAAAATATACACAGACCTGATCAATTCCGGTTACACCGGTGTTGAAACCACCTATACTGCAAAGGATAACAAGACAGGGCAGGTAGCGAGCTACGATAAAAACACCTGGGAACTTTTGAAAAAGACTTCTTCAAAAGACTATTCGGACTTCAAAACCGAGCAGTCTCCGAGTGTTGAGCAGGACTTATACGAAACTTTATCCACTTTGCTGATCAATGCTAAAAAGAATGACGAAGCTTTAGCGCTTATTGAAAAAGGATTGGCCAAATTCCCGAACAGTGCTAAATTGAAAGAATATCAGGGAAGCGCGCTTTATGCATCCGGGAATACGGATAAATTCATGCAGAACCTGAAAGAGCAGCTGGCAAAAAATCCTAACGATGCTACCAACTGGTACAACTTAGGAGTTCTTCAGGCTAAAAATCCGGCAACGGCAAGCGAGGCGATGACTTCTTTCCAGAAGGCAATCGACCTGAAAGCTGATTTTGCAAATGCTTATCAGAACCTGGTTTATACAGCCATCGGTGATGATGAAAAAGCAGTAACGGAAATCAATGGTTTGAGAAAAACAAAACCGGACGAAGCGACCAAATTAATTGAAGCAAGAAAGGAAAGATTCAACAAAGCGATTCCTTATGCTGAAAAATGGTATCAGGCCATGCCGAATGATATTAATGCCGTTCAGACATTGAAAGACATGTATAACACCACAAGGAATACAGCAAAATTCAATGAAATGAAAGCTAAAGAAGCTGAGCTTCAGGCCAAGCAGCCGGCTAAGTAATTTTCGGAATATTAAAAAGTATATAGAAACCGGAGCATTTTTGCTCCGGTTTTTTGTTTGTGAAAAACGAATGGTAATTTTCAATGGTGAATAGTGAATTTCGCTCCGCGAGTGGATGGTGAATTGTCAGTGTTAAAGTTAAATCGAAGAAAACGATGTAGCCTCTTATAAGTGAAACGGCTTGGTGAAACTTGAAAACCTTTAGTATCCAAAAATCTCCGTGTTCTTCATATTCAAAAGTCAGGATTTCAGTTCAAATTATATTCTTTCATTTGATTTTCTGTCATAAAACTTTTCCGCAATCATTTGGAGTTTAATTTGCTCAATCATTCATCCGGCCAATAAAATTATCCAGCATGAAAAAACCTGAAATTTTCCGGACGAATCCCCTGAAATCCATGTTAAAATTCTTTCCAATTCCGTA
>JAKOOG010000148.1 GCA_022701545.1 Weeksellaceae bacterium
CTGGAACAGCATAAGCCTGAGTTTGCTTTGTCAAGATCTGAAATCATTACCAAAGCATTCAGAAGGTTATTGGAAAAAAATTACTGCGTTGCCAAACGGCCGGGCGACTATGCCGGCCAATTAAATATTTCTACGGCTTACCTGAATGAATGTGTAAAGAATACAACAGGCACTTCGGTTTCCCAGCACATCCGGGACCGAATCATTCTTGAGGCGAAACGGCGTCTGTACCATACGGATAAGTCGGTAAAGGAGATTTCTTTTGAACTGGGGTTCGACGATTATCCTTATTTTTCCAGGCTGTTTAAAAAGGCAACCGGCAGGTCTGCGGTTTCTTTTCGAAACAAAAACCACGATTAGTCCAATCTTTACCATGCTTCCTGCTTTCCAGGTTTTATTTTCTTGAAGAATTTTACACCATTATTTAAACAATAAAAAATGGAACGTAATGAAAAGGTGCTCGTATGCGGCGCGAGCTTTGCCGGTCTCACCGCGGCATACTGGATGAAAGAATTGGGCTATGAGGTTACTGTAGTGGAAATGGGAAGCCATCTCAAACAGGGAGGCACGCCCGTAGATATTAAAAATGAAACGGTGGAAATCATAAAAAGGATGGGGCTTTTTGAAAAGCTGAAGGCCCACAGGATCGGTCCTGAAAAATGGGAATTCAAAAACGCAGCCGATGTAAGTGAGCATACTGTTTTATTAGGAGAATTGCCGGAAAATGAGTTTGAAATCGAAAGGAATGTGCTGCTTAACATGCTGTTTGATCTGGTAAAACATACGGTAAGTTTTATATTCAACAATACCGTTACAGCTCTGGACGAGAAAGATGATGCGGTCAACGTCCGTTTCAAAGATGGTACTGAAGGGCGATTTCAATTCGTACTGGGCTGCGACGGCGTTCATTCTGCCGTCCGGAAAATCTGGTTTGGCGAAGAAAGTGAGTATGTTCATTCTCTGGGTCCGTATTTCTGTATAGCCATTGCCGAAAGATTATTAATAGAAGAGGGAGCTTACCAGTTGTATGCCGAACCCGATAAGAGCCTTTCGATGTATGCGTATAATAATAAAACCGATGTCATTTTCATCTTTAAGCCGCAGAAAAAAATTTCATATGATTTCCATAATCAGGACCAAATCAAAGAGATTGTAAATACCCAGATACAGGGTATGGCCTGGCGGTCATCCGAATTAAAAGAAGAACTATTAAATTCAAATACCTTTTATTTTGATCAATTCTGCCAGGTAAAAATGCCTTCCTGGACGAAAGGCCGGGTGGCATTGGTGGGCGATGCAGGATATTGCGCCTCCCCGGCAGCAGGCATGGGTGGTTCGCTGGCGATTATCGGCGCCACCGCATTGGCAGATGCTTTTAAGAGATACAATCCTCATTTTCAGAAGGCTTTCGCTGCATACAATAAAGAACTTATACCTTTCATTGAAGAAATACAGGCCGGCGCCGTACTTATGCTTGAAAAGCTGCTTCCGGCAACGCAGGAAGAGATTGACCGCAGAAACAAAAACGGTTTTGGGTTTTAGATCAGTTTAGCCAATCATTCAGATAGGGGAAAAAGAGGAACCGGATTTACAACATAAGCTTTTATCTGACGAAATTGGTTTTAAATGAGTAGGAAAGCAGTTCATTCTGTTCGGAAACAATTCATGCACGCAATGGAGATAGGCTCCGGCTGCTCTTATCTCAAGCTGGTTTTATAACCGGCAGGCAAAATACTTGAAAACAAGAATTTAATTGGAACCTGACAGAATGTTTTCTTCGGCAGCCTATTGAAATTTAGACAAAATAAAAGAAAATGAATAGGTTACGGATAAAATTTTGAACGAAATATCAGTGGCAGCAGATTGTCATTGATATTAAAATACTACCTTTGTACACAATTTATTTGCATGCTTTCCACGTACGCCCAAGAAGTTATGGTCAATGCTTTGCCCATTCCTGCTGTTATTTTTTCAGGACCTGAACACACCATTAGCGCTGTTAATTCCCACATGCTGGCCATCTGGTCAAAAGAATCAACGGTGATCGGAAAGAGTCTGCTGGATGCTGTCCCGGAGATTCGGGACCAGGGTTTTGCTGAACTTCTTTCCGGTGTTTATGCCACCGGAAAACATTATCATGATCCGGATGGGAAAGCCGAGCTGGTGGTTGACGGAAAGCTTCGGACCAAATATTTTGATTTTTCTTTCGAGCCGCTCCATGATGGCAACGGTAACATTTACGGGGTATTAAATACGGCATTAGACATTACCGAACGTGTTGTATATGGCCAGCAGTTACAACAGTTCAACGACAGGCTTCAGACATTGAATGAAGAGCTTGAAACTTCAGGAGAAAAACTGAAGACCGCGTATGATCATTTGGATAACACCTATAACACGCTGAGCATCGCCAACCAGAAAGCCGAATTGCTTCTAAAAGGGGCACCTGTGGCAGTAGGGGTAATCGATGCCGGGAATTATAAGATTGATACGGCAAATACCAGGCTGCTCGAATTATGGGGAATCGGTAACGAGTCGATCGGAAAACCGCTCGATCAAGTGCTTCCCCGACCTGAGAGTGAATTCCTGATTGCTTTGATCCACCAGATCAGAAATTCGGGACAAACACTTTATGGGCATGATGTCGAAACCCTTATTGAGCGAGAAGTCGTCTGGGCAACCGCCTATTTCAACTTTGTATATCATCCCATCAGGAATCTCCAAGGGGCGGTCATCAGTATTCAGGTGGTCGCCAATGAAGTGACTGGTCAGCGCAATGCTAAAATAGGCGTTGATGCCGCCTTTACACAGCTTAATTTAGCCAAAAAGGCAACAAACTTTGGAGTCTTCGATCTTGATGTCGTTAATGACCTGCTCTATTGGGATGAGCGTACCCGCAGTATATTTGGGGTAGACCCGTCTAAAGAAGTAGGCTACAGCAGCGATTTTTCAAATGGTTTGCATCCCGGCGACCGTGAGCGTACGCTTCAAGCCGTCAGTAATGCTTATAACCGATCGCTGACCGGAGGGCTTTATGATATTGAGTACCGTGTAATCGATGCCGGCAATGCCAGCATCTGCTGGGTCAGGGCCGTAGGGCAGGTTTATTTTAATGATAAATCGGAGCCGCAGCGCTTTATTGGTACGGTTGTCGATATTACCGCGGCTGTAGAAGCAAGGCAGAAACTGGAAGCCAGTGAACTTCAGCAGCAGGAACTTAATGAAGAACTTTCTGCGATCAATGAGGAGTTAAACGCCATTAATGAAGAATATCAGGCATCCAATGAGGAGCTTAATGCAACCAATGAAGAACTGCAGTCCATACAGGAGGAGCGTGCTCTGCTGCATCAGGAATTAAGCATCAAAGAAGAGCGTTTACGATTTTCGATGAAAGCGGCTGATGTAGGCACCTGGGATCTGGATATAACAAACAACCAGGTAAGGTGGGACGATCGGTGCAAAGAATTCTACGGCTTTTATAAAGACGATGTTGTCCCTTATGAAGAGGTGCTCAGATATATACATCCTGAAGATCAGGCTCGAGTGAACGAAGCCGTAATGCACGCCCTTGATTCTGCATCAGGCGGAATCTACGATATTGAATTCAGGACGATTGGTGCGGAAGACCGCCGTTTACGGTGGCTGCACTGCTCCGGTAAGGCATTTTTTGATCAGGACGGAAATGCTTACCGCTTTTCCGGTATTGCGCAGGACATCACGATGCAGAAAGGGCAGGCTGATGAATTGGCGGTAACGCATCTTAAAATCAAAGAAAAGGAAGAGCAGCTCAGTTCGGCAAAAGAAGCCGCAAAACTAGGCCTTTTCGATTGGGATCTTGTGAATAAGGTATACAATTGGGATGCCCGGTTCCGGGACATTTTTTCTCTTCCTGAACAGGATAATTTTCTGGATAACAGCCTGATCTTCGAGCGTATTCACCCGGATGATCTGGAGCGCGTAAAACAGGCCGTAAGACGCTCCCAGACCTACGGGCAGTCCACTGACGGCGGTTATGATATCCAGTATCGCATTTCGGCGAAGGACAATGCTGCGGAACGATGGGTCAGGGCTATCGGAAAGACCTTGTTTAGTGCTGAAGGAACGCCGCTTCGTTTTATTGGTTCGGTACTCGAGATTACTGAGCAAAAGATGGAGGAGCAGCGCCGGATCGATTTTATCGGTATTGTCAGCCATGAACTTCGTTCGCCGCTGACCTCCATGAATGGTTATCTGCAGCTGCTGGAACGAAATGCTAAGAAGAACGGTGATGATTTTACGGGAAATATGGCATTAAAAGCCAGGCGGCAGGTTGATAAAATGGGAGGGATGATCACCGGGTTCCTCGATGTGGCACGTGTCGGCGAAGGGAAAATAAAGATCAGTTGTAAGCCATTTGATATGGCGGATCTGGTTAAGTCTGCCGAGTCGGAATCGTTAGTGACGATCAGTACGCATACCATCATTTATCATCCGGTAGAATATACCCCTGTGTACGCTGATGAAGATAAAATTGAGCAGGTCTTAATTAATTTTATCAATAATGCGGTAAAGTATTCGCCGCCTGACACCACCATCAATGTTTCCGTCAAAAACAGTAACGGCGAGGTCCGCGTCTGCGTCAAAGATGCAGGAATGGGAATCCCGGCAAAAGATATACCGTATCTGTTCGACCGGTTTTACCGGGTGGAAGGCGAACACATGCAGACGACCAAAGGGTTTGGTATCGGTTTATACCTGTGCCGGGAGATTATTGAGCTTCATGGCGGAAAGATCGGTGTAGAGAGCATCTTTGGAGAAGGGAGTACTTTTTGGTTTGAGCTCCCGCTGGTAAATTAAGCCAAGGGCATAATTATTGCTCAATAGGTTGTATGAAAGACCTTCCCTGTAAAATTTTAGTTTGTGATGATGACCATGATATATTAGAGATTACGGGTATACTTTTGGAATATGAAGGTTTTAATGTAGTAACGCAAATTGACAGTAGTAAAATCATAGACCAGGCCCGCTTGGAACAGCCGGATGTAATGCTCATCGATATCTGGATGCCATTACCGGGAAATGTAATTGTGACAGATATGAAACGGCTGCCGGAGCTGGCCCATATACCGATTATATTATTTTCCGCTGAAATCAATGGACGGGCTATCGCTGAAAAGTCCGGAGCCGAGCAGTTTATAGAAAAACCTTTTGATATCGATTCCCTTGTCACCGCAATTCATTCATTAATAAAAGTAAAGAACTTAAATTAAATAATAATCGGTGAATTCGGACAGCTTAATTATAGCTGACGCCATTTGAAAATCTTATTCATCTGTACCTGAAACCCTAAAGAAGCCTGCAAGGCCGGATTATCTTGAGGAATCATTAAAAAGGATGATCATCAAAACCAGTAAAATCTCCGTAAAATGACCGCTATGGCTTTAGGATCTGTTGGAAATTTTTCAGAACTGGCCTTTAACGGGTATTGATCTTAAATTAGGAATCACTTGAGAATGCTTTCAATCCTTTCCAATACATCAGCAATATCAAAAGGCTTAGCGATGAGGTCGTCAGGCTGGCACATATTCTTCATATGGCTGAGATTGGCATGGGCACTCATAATAATGACGGGAATTCCTTTGTTTTCATGATCGTTTTTAATCTGCTGGCAAAGATCGATTCCTGATCCGTCCGGAAGCATGACATCGAATAAGTAAAGATCAGGGGTTACAGAAGTGTCCCTTCCTGCAAATTCCCCAACGCAACCAAAAGATTTGACATCATAATTCTCTGAAGTTAAAAATATTTCCAGAATTTCTCGGATGGCCTCATTATCTTCTACAATGTAGATCTTTCTCATGGTTTAAATTTCATCAATTTCTGCACCAAAGGCATCGGTATTTTTATTAATTACCGTAATGGATGCAATTCCGGCTTAAATCCTGAGAAAGAATAAAATAGAACTCGTTTTACGGTTCTGTTTAAGCGCTCTTGATTATCCCTGATGAGATCAGCATTGCTGGCCCCGGAAAATCTGTTTCTGTCTCGGAAAAAGTTAACATCTGAAAATGAACAATGAACCCGGACCGGATTCCTGCAATTAAACAAAGCCTGAATGAAATCTGGCAGACGATTAATTGGTAAATTTAAATGTTGCATCTGAGATGCATCGCTGAACTTCTGGAAATTTTAAAAAGCTTCAGCAGTACTCCTGCTGATGTGTGAAGAACTTTTTTTAGAATCGCTGTTGTTTCATTGAGGTCAGGTTCTTTCGTGTTTATATTTTTCTTTTTCAAAAAATAGTCAGGGAAAGGTCGATTGCCAAAGCGATTTTATACATTTATTTACACTTTTATCACACACTTTTTTATAGGTTAGGACATGATATATTTCCTATTTTTGTATTTTCGTAAACTGAAATCTAAAAACAATGAAGGATCCGGTACCATCCCTGAATTTTGAACAGCTCACCAATGTACTTTCTTTTACGAACACGGCCACTGCCATACATTTGGGCGAAGATGCCCGGATTGAATTTGCAAACCAGGCTATGTTAACCATTTGGGGCCGCGGACCCGAAGTTATCGGAAAGGGACTGGAAGAGGCGATGCCCGAACTTGCCGGTCAGCCCTTTGTTGAGATGTTTGCCAGGGTATGGCGGGAAGGCATAACCATTTCGGGAAGTGATACCCCCGCAGAAATACGGGTGGACGGAGTACTGGATATATATTATTTTGATTTTGAATACCGCGCCGTAAAGGACGAAAACGGTAATGTAATAGCGGTGCTGCATACCGCTACTGATGTAACGGAGCGTTACCTGAACAGGCGCGAACTGGAAGAGGCCAGCCAGAATAAGCAGCTGCTGATCCGCGAACAATCGCTGAACGAGCAGCTTGCCGTAGTAAATGAAGAATTAAGCGCGACCAATGAGGAGCTCCATACAAGCCGGGAAGAACTTTCCCGGATGAACCTCGAGCTGGAAAACATGGTAGAGGACCGGGTGAAAGCATTGGTCGAAAGTGAAAAGCGCTTCAGGTCCATGGCAGATAACACCGATGTGCTCATAGCCGTAAGCGACCATACCGGACAGCTGATTTATTTTAACAAGGCCTGGTCGCAGATCAGCGGTCGAACGGCAGATCATCTCATCAGTACAGGATGGTACGATTTGATTCATCCTGATGACCGACAGCAATTTCTCAGCATACACCAACAGGCATTTGCCCAAAGGATTTCCTATAGTGCCGAAATACGGTTTCTCGGATCTGACGGATCGTACCATTGGCTGCTGAAAAAGGGGACGCCACGGTTTCTTTCCGACGAAAGCTTTGCCGGATATATCACTTCATGCGTTGATATTACCCAGCAAAAGCTGAGTGAACAAAGGCTAAAGGTGATGAATGAAGAATTGGCAGCCTCTAACGAAGAATTTATTGCCCTTAATGAGGAGCTTGCAGCCACCAATGAAGAACTGGCAGAATCCAATGATGAGCTGCTGCTCAGTGAAGCACGGTTCCGGAACCTCATCAGGCAGGCACCCTTTGCTATTTGTGTGATCCGGGCGGAAGATCTGATTGTGACTGAGGTTAATAACGGGTATCTGGAATTGGTGGGCAAATCGCGGGAACAGCTGGAAAAACGTTTTATCTGGGAAGGGGTGGCAGAAGCGGCTGAAGTCTATTCACCGGTAATGCAGCAGGTAATCACGACCGGAGTTGCCTTTCACGGAAGAGAACATGAGCTCATACTGAACCGGAACGGCACGGATGAAACCATGTTCATTGATTTCGTTTATGAGCCGGTAAAAGACCTGAAAGGCAATGTAACCTCGATCATGGTTGTCGGCAATGATGTTACTGATAAAGTAATGGCCAGAAAGCAGATTGAAAATATTGAAGAACGGAACCGTCTTGCCATTGAGGCGGCAGAAATCGGAACCTACGAACTGAATTACGAAAGCCAGTCGGTAATTGGCTCAAGACGTTTCGATGAGATATTCGGCGTTACCAGTCCTGTTTCAAGAGCGCAGGTGCTCACCATCTATCATCCTCTGGATGTCCACCTTAGCGAACAGGCTCATGAAGCTGCACGGAAAAACGGAAAACTTTTTTATGAAACCCGTATCCTCGCTGCCGATGGTTCTGTGAAATGGGTTCGCCTTCAGGGAAATGTACACTACGATGGCGACGGCAATCTGAAAAAGCTGTTGGGTACCGTGATGGATATTACCGCTTTAAAACAACTCCAGCAGCAGAAGGATGATTTTATATCGATTGCCAGCCATGAACTTAAAACGCCTCTTACCAGCCTGAAGGCTTCTTTACAGCTTCTGGAGCGGATGAAGGCAAACCCGACGGCTTTACTGCCCCGACTGATTGTACAGTGTAACAGAAGCATGGACAAGATTTCTGAGTTGGTGGAAGAGTTGCTGAATGTCACCCGCATAAATGAAGGCAAAGTCATTCTAAACAAAAAGACATTTAATTTAGCACATATGGTGGATGAGTGCTGTTCTCACGTACTGCAGCTCGGAACTCATGATCTGGTGGTAGAAGGCGAAACAAATCTGGAAATCACAGCCGATGAAAACCGCGTCCAGCAGGTGGTTGCCAATTTCATCAGCAATGCCATCAAATATGCACCTCAGAGCAGGCAGATATTCCTTACGATCGAGCATACCATCCATGCCGTCAGGGTTTCGGTAAGAGATACCGGCCCGGGCATTCCGGCTGAAAAATTACCGCATCTGTTCGAGCGGTATTACAGGGTAGATCCGAAAGGCATACAGGCTTCAGGACTTGGATTGGGATTGTATATCAGTGCGGATATTATCGAGCGTCATGGAGGAAAAATCGGGGTTGAAAGTGAGGAAGGTGTGGGAAGTACATTTTGGTTCACATTGCCTGATCAGTCGGAACCACCGGCCAGCCATGTAAGTGTTTCTGAATCCGCTCATGTGGATTGAAAACAGAAAATTTTAATAAATTACAAACCTTTCCTTGGTTGTTGAAAATCTTTTAAATAATAAGATATAGGAACATTCAAGTTCATTATCACGATGAATCATCAGCCTTGTTCTTCTGAAATAGGTTCGCCTGAAGAGTAAGAAAATCATTTCGGCAGCTGCAGGAAAAAGGTGCTTCCTTTTCCCCGGCCCCCGCTTTCTGCCCAGACCCTTCCATTGTGCATTTCTGCAAGGATTTTAACGGAATAAAGGCCAAATCCGTGAGAGCGTTCATTAGCAGTAGGCACTGACGAGAGATTCGAAAATTTTGTAAACAGCAGATCGATCTCGGAACGCAGGATTCCCTGTCCTTTGTCATTAACGCTGAAAATCATTGAATCTTCCTGCTCCCTGCATGCAAAACGGATCTCGGATCCGGCAGGGGAGTATTTCGAGGCATTGCTCAGGTAGTTGGTGAGGATATCGATAAGCCGGTGCCTGTCGGCTTTGATGCCGGCATCTGTTGAAATATCAACGGTGATGCGCTGCTGCTTGTTGCTCATAATTTGCCCAAGATGCATGCAGACTTCCTCCATAATTTCTTTCGGCTTGATGGAAGTGATCTCAAGCTCAATATATTTTTCTTCCGAAGCAGCTTTACTCAGCATTTTACTCAGATTCTGTTCCGTGGATTTCGTATTTTCAACGATGGTATTTGCCAGCCTGTGGATAAGATCTCCTTCCGTGGTTTTTCTCTGGATGTGCTGGGCAGAGATCACAATGGAAGTAAGAGGGTTGAGAATATTATGAACCATATGGTGCAGGCGGTCGTCCGCTATTTTTGCGATCCTGCGCTTCGCCTTCATGGCTTCCAGCTTATCCAGGACTACTTCCGCAAGTTTTTTAAGAACGGAAGACTGCAGTTCTGAAACGCTTTCCCTCGGCTTGCTGTCGATAACGCATACCGTTCCGATATTATAGCCGTCTTCGGTTTTTATAGGGGCACCTGCATAAAAGCGGATCCCTCCGTCACAAGCGATATAGGGATTTTTTTTAAGATCATCGTACAGATGGGTATCATTAATGATGGATAATTCATCCTCATGGATGGCCATTGAGCAAAGGCTGTCTTCACGCAGCACATGGTTGGTAGGAAAGGTGCTCAGATTGGATTTGAAGAAAACCTGTTCAGAATCCACAAAATTTACAAAAGCCCCCGATGCATCAAAAAGTTCTGCGGCAATAGAAGCAATATTGTCAAATGTTCGATCCGTGGACGTATCCACTACACAATATTGATTTAGTCTTTCAATCCTTTCCTGCTCATTTTCGGGGATCAGAGAGGACTTTGAAAAGTAATTCTGCATTATTTACGGGTTTCTACTCAAAAGTATTAAATTTTAAACACTTTATGGAAATAAAATTATATTAATTTAGATGGGTAAGGGATTAGCTGCATCTGAAGACCATAATAAAATTGATGATGCTTTTTTTATCCCGGTTATACAGTATAGGATTAAAATGAATGTCCGGGTAGAGATTTTAAAGATCAGCTGGTAATGATCTTCTGATATTGATGTTAATTTTTCTTTATGTAATGCTAATCCATATAAATAAATCGGGTTTTTATAATATATTTGATGAAAAGGCATAATAAAGAGAATTGTAATTTTCAGACAGGAAGAAATAAATCTTTCACTTGAAAATTGACCGTAAAGAAAACTGATAATTCAGTTGAGCTTCTGGTTCATGTTAAATAATAAAATTTCACAAAAAATGATCCGGATCATTATTGCTGTCAAAAACAATGATCCGGATGCTTTTATAGATATTTAAAAGTGCTCTTTTTAAGAAAAGCTTTTTAGAAAACGGCATTCAGAACCTTTCGGCTCTGTTCCATCCCCACACCGAAAATAACGTGTGAACCGAATTCCCAGACCCACCATGAAGCAGGCATTTCAGAAACTTTTGCCTGCAGGCCGAGCATCGGAACGGTAGAACCATGGGTCAGTGCCCAGACTGCAACACCTGCCGCAAGGCCTTCCCCCATTTTAAAACGCCTGTTCCTGCTGACCAGCAACACATAGCTGACGCCGATAACGGTACCCAAAGCGTAATGGATAATCTTCATAGACATCAAGGTATCATCCTCTGAAAGTTCTTTGTGAGTGGTACCAAAATACACTTTTTTAGACAGAACCGCGGGTGGCATATTCTGCGGATGACCGGTAACATCGGCACCGCGAAGTTTTAGTTCATAGGGCTCGGGAGGGAACAATTTTTCGCCCAATTTCTGCAGCGGCGGTTCCGCAAGTGATTTGATGAAGGAAGCAATGAGGCCAACGGCAATTCCTTTTAAAATATTTTGGGTCAGTGTATTCATAAGTTCAAAATTTAAATGATTGGATTAACACTCAGTTCTTTTTTTGGTTTCTTTGTGGGTCACGTCGCTGTCTTTTCAGATAAAAGATAACGATTGAATACTTTTTTATTGTTATTCTTCATGGTGCAGGATCATGTATTCCCATGGCTCCATTGTCAGGATCATAGTTTCAGGAACGTTCTGCTGTTTTTCGGTAAAAAGGCTGGTATAAATCCCGGTATCGAAAGAAGTATCAAATTGTGCGGTTACGGGTTTGTTGCTGAGGTTCATGAAGGTAAGCACCTTATGGCCTTCTTTTTCTCGGACAAAAGAAATCACCTGATCCATTTTATCATTGATGATTCTTACCATTTCACCGCCGTACCTGCCGTTCCACAGCGCTTTATTTTTATGTTTCAAATTAAAAAGCATGGTATAAAGCGGTTGGTTCTGATAAGATTTCCAGTCGATCGGATCTTTTTCGAAAAATTCCAGCGAACGATCCAGTCCGGATTCCTGGCCGCTGTACACAAGAGGCATCCCATCCATCATCACCGTGAAAACGGTTGCTGTATTTAAAGCTTTACCGAAATTGCTGTACTGATCTCCTTCCCATGAATTTTTATCATGGTTGTCGATAAAATTCAGCCGGATTCCTTCTTTTGGAAAGATAGATACATGTTCGGCAATATACGCTTCGGTGAGGGTTTTTACGCTTCTTTCATTCAGGGCCAGCTGGTGAAGGATATTCCATAAAGTCCAGTTATATGTGGCATCAAATGCCTTGCGGTGAAGTTCGCGGTCCTCCGCTTCGGCCAGCATAAAAACCGGTTTGATGGCATCCAGCTCTTCCCGTGCATTTTCCCAGAAATCGATCGGGACAAAACTAGCGATATCGCAGCGGTAGCCGTCCAGGTCATATTCCCGGATCCAGAATTTCAGGGCTTCCGTCATATATTTTCGCAGTTCGGGATGGCTGTAATCCAGTTCGATGATATCGTCGTAATCCCTCCAACGGGTCGATTGGAAGGTACCTTTTCTCGATTTACGGTACCATTCCGGATTATCGGCTACGATAGCATTGTCCCAGCTGGTATGGTTGGCGACCCAGTCGATAATCACATACAGTCCCATTTCATGGATGGCTTTTACCAGGCTCCGGAAATCGTCTTCCGTCCCGAATTCCGGATTGATGCCGAAATAATCCTTTACGGAATAATAACTTCCGAGGCTTCCTTTCCGGTGAAGTTTCCCGATAGGATGTACCGGCATCAGCCAGATGATATCAATTCCCATTTTTTTCAGTCTCGGAAGTTCTCTCTCAATGGCTCTGAATGAACCTTCCTCTGAGAACTGGCGGATATTGAGTTCATAGACGGTCGCATTTTTTGCCCATTCGGGAAGATTGATTTCTACATACTGTTCCGGCTGATACCGGGAATCGCTTTGCTGTTCCATAATTGTAATTGGTAATAAAAGAAGCTTGTATACTACCAGACTTGAAAGAAATAAACGTACCATAATGAGAAAGCCGGTTTATTTAAGAAAATGAAGCCGGTTATTTTGAAATTCTTAATACCTGAATACGGCCGGGAAAACAGGATTTCGTACCGAAAAATTTTCAGCAAAACATAAGATATGGTATCTAAATATTCTTTCATGATGGACTAAGGTTTAATTTTTGCAAACCCTTAGGAACGGCGGAAGCCGACAATCCAAAAATCACTAAAAAAATAATATATGATTCCTAAGAAAATACATTATTGCTGGTTCGGAGGCCATGCAAAACACGAGCTGGCCGAACACTGCATCGCATCATGGAAAAAAATCCATCCGGATTATGAGCTGGTGGAATGGAACGAAAGCAATGCGCCCCTTGAGGACAATAATTATGTAAAAGAAGCATTTGCCCAGAAAAAATGGGCCTTTGTATCCGATTATGTACGGTCCAAAGTGATGTACGAACACGGCGGCATTTATATGGATACGGATATGGAGCTGAAGCTTCCGCTGGATGAGTTTCTAAATGAAAAAGCCGTTTGCGGTTTTGAAGTAAAAGGAGTCCCGTATTCCGCATTCTGGATGGCTGAGCCAAAGCACAGGCTTGCAGCGGATTTTGTTGCATATTACGATGCTCAGGACGGTTTCGAAGAACGCATCAATACCGATATTTTTTCCGAAATGCTTGAAAAGGAATACGGGGCAGACCGTTACAGCGATACGATACAGAAACTAAGACATGAGGTCACCCTTTATCCTTCAATCTATTTTTCACAGGATCTGCCGAAAAATTATGTGAGCCATCATTTTAACGGTTCCTGGTTCGGAGGGGACGAGGAAAACACGCACAAAAAAATGGTCAATACCTACGGACTTCTGGAGCGGCTGATCCATCAGCCTGATGCTGCAAAATCCATAGAAAGCATCATCAATGAACATAAGATTATCGATATAAATAAAGTACTCGATCTTTTCCCGGAAGAAAGGATCCGCGAATATCTTGAAACTGCGGAAGCACATAATTCAGAAGGGTAGCAGCAGGACAGCATTTAATATAAAAACTTATACCTTATATTAATTGGTCATAAAAAATAAACTCCGGAGCGGAAAGCCCCGGAGTTTTGTATTTAAATATTATTCGACGAAAACCGCATAATTTTACATGGAGCGGTCTGGCACAGCAGGAGTTTTCCCCGGCCATCGTTTATCCGATATTTCGTATCGGAATTCCGTCAGTCTTTCAGGTTTTCGTAATGTATTTCCCGTTACGGGCAGATTTCACCGATCCCGCGAATCCGCAGCCTGTAATCAGATAATTATACATAAATTCCGGCAGTTGTTTTAACGGCATCAATTAAAAGGCTCATTTTTTGGAAAGTATTGTCCCAGGAATCGTCTGCCAGGAATTTATCCACTTTCATCAGCCATTCTTTACGGGAATCTTTCTGAAGCTCTTCTTCTCCGAAAGCAATAAAGGTGTCGGCATTGTCTGCAATATATACCAGGTTTTCTTCTCCGTAAGGTTTTATCACATCCTTGATCGGGGTAGAAATTACCGGAATCCCTGCCGAAAGATATTCCGGTGTTTTGGTCGGGCTGATGAATTCCGTAGATTCATTGATGGCGAATAGAACCAGGGCAATATCCCAATGGCTGATATATTCGGGAAGCTCATCATATTTTTTTGGTCCTAAATAATGGATATTATCTGCTTTTGGCAGTTCTTCCGGATCGATTTTCACGACCGGCCCGATGATTACAAAATGCCAGTCGGGTTTCCGGGCGGAAACTTCTCTCAGCAGTTCAATATCGAACCTTTCATCAATCACCCCGAAGAAACCGAATCTCGGATGAGGAATATGGCTCTGGTCCGGACGGTCATCCTTTTTCTTCCGGGCTTTTCCAAAATGAACCTTGTCGATGCTGCTCGGAAAAGGGTGAATGTTGGGGTGCCTGTCTTTTTTAGCCTGATAAAGAGTATTGCCGCCTGTAAAGACTACATCGGCTTTTCGGAAAAGCTCTTCTTCAAACGCCAGCAGCTGCGGAGGGGCAAAACGGAATGCCGACAGCTCATCCATAGAATCATAAATGGTAACTTTAGGCTTAAGATGAGCGGTATATTCCAGGGCCATCGGGGTGTAGTACCAGCATAAATAATCATGGATCTGCTGTTCTTTAAGAAACTTATCGATGATGCGGGTCATCCGCCCTTTATAATCATCATGATGGTTCTCAATATGAATAACAACAATGGAAATGCCGTCCTGCTTTGTGATTTCGTAGGAATCGGGGCCGGTATGAGGCTCTTCGAAATAAAAGACGTTATTGTTTTCGGCAAACCGTGTAAGTAAATGCTGAGGGCGCTGAAATACGAAATTCCACCGCAAATGGCTGAAACATAAAATATTTTGCATAAAGTATTTAGATTAATACTTATAAAACTAGCATAAAAACAACAGAAAGATCATGACTGGCGTCATAAGCGGTGTAGTATAATTGGGTTATTATTACTTCATCTGTGGTATTTGTTTTTTGTAAAAGTACCTTGTAAGAGCAATGAAACAGCAATAAATTTTCTCCGGCATTGACCGGTGTCTCTCTAGATTATTGCTCAACACCTTGCCACGCCTGTTCCGATATATTCCGGCAGATTCCTGGCTGTTGTCGGAAGCGTACAGCTTTCATGATTTGATAAGGAAATCAATTATTGTCGCGGTCGTTTCGCTTCAGCTCCCTTTCCACCTCATCAATTTCAGGCAGGGGCAGATCGTAGTGCTCTGCTATATACTGAAGGATGTTGCCGTCGGTTTTGCTGTTCACCTTTCTTATAAAAAGATGATTGCCGGCCACCAGGGATTTGATGAAATCATTGGTATACCGGCTGTTTTTGAAAAAGCTCTTTTCTATATTTGCCCGCTTGTCGTCATTTACAATAATGTCTTTAAATTCTGTGTTCATCAGAACCGTCTGGAAAAAAGATTCTGCCGGCAAGAGGGTATGAAGATAATAGTCTTCGAAATCCATCACCCTTTTGTTATTGGTGAGGAAAATACATGTATCCCTGGTAAGCATAAACCATTTTTCTCCGATGTAGGGGGTAACGCCTTCCATGAAATCTCTTTTGTAGACCAGGGAAGAAATCTTATGGGTAAGTTCGGTAAAGTGATTCTGGACCCGCTGCATGGTATCCGGTCTGTAGAATTTCTGATCATAATAGAAAAGGTAGTTCCTTCCGTTGTTGATGGTAAGAAACCTGCGGATGATGTTCTGTGATCTGAGCGGATAATCTTCGCCGCTTAAATTGATGAAATAATCCCAGTCGTTGCTTACGTTTAAGAGATATTCCATCGCATTGAGTTCAGCCTGAATGATGCTGAAGCCCCCCGGGATGATGTTCATGCTTTCAAGAAGATAGGCATTGGGAAACTGCACCAGGTACTGCTGGATTTCTTCCGTGAATTCTTCCTTTGCTTTCCGGTCTATATGGATGAGATAGAACTGATCACGGGTATAAATCTTCTCAAACATGGCTTTAAAAACATTGGGTTTATGATGGATCATAATAAAGTAAGCAATCCGTATGTTTTGAGAAGGTGGATTTTTTGCAGGCTGAACCTGGGTCTGCGGAGCAGTGGAAGAAGTTTGCATTAGGCTGAAATTTAAAATCATCCGCTGTTTGCAAACAATTTGGTTTATGTGCGTAAGCTACGAATATTATTTTGAATATCAATGAATTATATTTGCTTTTTTACCGATTTTTTCGCTTACATTTGCAGGGTATTCATAAAACAGGTTCCTGCCTTCGCCGTACTGATTCAATTTAAATTACATTTTTATCCTTCAGTTTTGCTTTTTCAGCTGCCCGATTATTAATCTGACCTCGATTATAAAAGCCGGTATTAAATCCCTTTTATTCTAGAAACGATATGTCATTGCAGTCTATTCAGTATTCTTACTTTAAAAAAAATTATTGAAAAAGCCAAGCAAATAAAATGGTAAACAGATAGAGCATCTTTATTTATCATCATTACGATACTTATTCAGATTCCGGAAACGGATTTGTTTACAAAATACGGGGCAACCTACCGATTATGATCAGTTTCAAAAACTTACATTTAATCAATCCTATTATCCGTGCGGTTACGGAAGCAGGATATTCAAAGCCTACTGAACTACAAAGCTTTGCCGTTCCGCATATTCTGGCAGGCCATGATGTGCTGGCATGTTCCGATTCAGGCTCCGGAAAAACAGGGGCTTTTGTGATGCCCATTCTGCAGCTTTTGCAGAAGAATCCTCAGGAACACAGGAAAATAAGGGTGCTGATCCTTTGTCCGGCACGGGAATACGTTGTACAGGTCGAGGATAAACTGAGCATATACAGCAAATATCTTCCGCTCTCACAGCTTTCAGTCTTTGGCGGTGTTTCAACCGGAGGCGATCTTTCTGCCTTAAGAAAAAGGGTAGACCTGCTTGTGGCAACTCCCGAAAGACTTTTGGAACTTGTCGTTCAGCGATATATCGATCTTTCTAAAATTGAAATACTGGTATTGGATGATGCCGACCGGATTTTTGAAACGGGAGGTGCGGATGAAGTGAAAAAAATTCTGAAACTGATTCCCCATAAAAGGCAGACGCTCTTTTTTTCGGCGGCAATGCCCGAAAGCGTAAGGAAATTTGCTGAAGCGGTTCTCCGCAAGGCGGTAGAAGTTACCGTAGGGCATTATCAGGAAGAGAAAGCAGACCAGCGGTACGTTTCTTAGAAACAGGATACCCGAAAATAAAATCAACAGATCTCTAAAGTGTAGAGGTCACGATAATATATAATTTTAACAATCATTACCATGCAACAAGGCACAGTAAAATTTTTCAATGAAGCAAAAGGCTTCGGATTCATTGCTCCGGCAGACGGAAGTAAAGATATATTTGTACATTCTTCAGGACTGAATACAAACTCAATCCGTGAAAACGACCAAGTCGTTTTTGATATACAAAAAGGTGAAAGAGGCTTAAATGCCATCAACGTAAAACTGGCATAGTCCGGTTTTATAACAAAAAACTTACATAACATTCTTTACAATATATACTGAATCTCATTCTAATTCATATCATTTCAGTTGACCAACTGTATTGTTCAGAAAAATAGGATGTAAGCAATTACTTATTATTTTGTTATGTTCATCGACCTCCCGCTTTATGCGGGAGGTTTTTTTAGGGGTAGAGGCAATAAAGTGGTTGTTATATTTAATAATAATGATAAATTCGTTAAAAAATAAAATGGTTATTATCAATAATTTTGATGAGTATAAACGGCTGGAAGGGATGATGGTCGGCACCTCTTCATGGCATAGGATCGATCAGCAGCAGATCAACCGGTTTGCGGACGCTACCCTGGACCATCAGTGGATTCATGTGGATGAAAAAAGGGCAGAACTGGAAGGGCCTTATTACTCCACAATAGCACACGGCTATCTGACCTTATCCCTGATACCATACCTGTGGAAGCAGATCGCAGAAGTGCGGAACGTAAAGATGGAAATCAATTACGGAATTGAAAATTTCAGGTTTGGCTTTCCGGTAAAGGTAAATGACGAAGTCTGCCTGCAGGCCACAATAAAATCAGTAAGTGATCTGAAAGGAACGGTTAAAGTAATCGTAGAAGCCAAACTTCTGATACAAGATCAGCCTAAGCCTGCCTATACGGGAGACGTCATCTTTCTTTATCATTTCTGAAACACAGGACTGCGGGAAAACCGGTCGTACTTACGGAAGGTTACCTGGAAATTAATTTAAAGCAATACATTCTTTATGAATGAAAAAAAATATATGCGGCTATGGACGATAACGGTTCCGGTAGCGGCCTGGCTCTTTTATTTGGGAAGCGCTGTCTTTTCATCGGGCTTCTATTCCGTTATCCTTTCGATACTGCTGCTCGGAAGCGTTCTGGCTGCTGTTTATCACTCGGAAGTGGTCGCCCATCGGCTGGGTGAACCTTTTGGGACCCTGCTTCTGGCATTTGCCATAACGGTAATCGAAGTAGGGCTTATTATTTCGATTATGATGGGGGCGAAAGGTCTGGAAACCATTACCCTGGCCCGCGATACCGTTTTTGCGGCTGTCATGATTATCCTTACCGGTATTGTCGGCGCCTGCATTGTCATCGGATCGCTGAGGTACAGAGAACAGGTTTTTACCCTGCAGGGCGTGAGTACCGCTTTGATTACCCTTACCGCTGTTGTCGTTTTTGTCCTGATCCTCCCCAATTTTACGGTAAGCCACAGTGGTGGTGAATATACGTCGTTCCAGCTGCTTTTCATCGCTCTGGTCTCCTTATCGCTCTATCTGGGTTTTACAATGGTTCAGACCATAAGGCACCGCAGTTTTTTTATCTCCCCGCAGAATAAGCTGTTAAAAGGTGAGCAAACGCAGGATCATCCCGGAAAAATTTCAGCCCGTCCGATGTACGTGAGTATTTTTATGCTGGTGCTGTGCCTGGGGATAGTAGTACTGCTGGCCAAGCTGCTTTCAAAGGATGTGGAACATATGGTCATTGCAGCAGGGGCTCCTAAATCGATCGTGGGAGTTATTATTGCAGGTATTGTCCTTCTTCCCGAAGGATTCGCTGCTTTTAGAGCGGCCCGAAACGATCAGATCCAGACTTCGCTGAATCTGGCCTTCGGCTCGGCGTTGGCAAGCATCGGCTTGAGTATTCCCGCCATTGCCATTATATCAGTCATTACAGGAATACGGATGACTTTGGGAATTGATATAAAGTCTACCATACTTTTGGGCCTGTCGCTTTTCATCATTACGGTCTCCCTTGCCACGGGAAAAACCAATATTATGCAGGGGGTTGTACTGGTCGGAATATTTTTAATTTACCTTTTTATTACCATCGTACCGTAAGCCATTGTATTGATTGCCGATATTTAACAGACGATTTTATTATACCATCATCATGATTACAAATGATATTTTTACAGAACGGCTTCATCTTAATCTACTGAAAAACGATGACCATCCTTTTATTCTTGAACTTGTCAATACCCCGGGCTGGCTGCAGTTTATCGGGGACCGGAACATCAGAACAGAAGAAGAGGCAAAGGCTTATATTCAGAAAGTGACTGAAAATCCTCAGATACATTACTGGACGGTTACTCCTGTAAATGAGGAAAGGGCAGTGGGCATTATAACTTTGGTAAAAAGGGAATACCTGGAATATTCCGATATCGGTTTTGCTTTTCTACCGGATTTTGAAGGAAAAGGGTATGCTGCTGAAGCAACACGGGTCGTGTTGTATTCCGTTCCGGAAATTTTGCAGGATGATAAGATTCTGGCGATCACTACGGAAGAAAATCGGCGGTCTGTAAAGCTGTTGGAAAAACTGAAGTTCTGTTTTGATGGCGTAATTGAAGCGGACGGGAAAACCTTATGGCAGTATTCTCTGGACAAGAATCATCTGCTGATCGAAAAATCCACGCATGCCTTTTACCGGATATTTTCAAATACTTTTCAGCAGCCTGACTTTGAAAAGATCTATGAGCTGTGTTCACCATCGGCGAACATTATTAAAAAGTCGGATGATGGCACGGAAATCTATGACCTGAAATCATTTATCGATCCAAGGAAAAAGATCCTGACCGACGGGACGTTGACGGAATTCAGCGAATGGGAGACAGCCGAAGAAACGAAGGCCGTGGGCGATATTGCCCAGCGTTATTCGAAATACCGGAAAAGAGGATGGCTTCACGGGAACTACTTTGAGGCATCCGGCCATAAAATGTTTCAGCTGATGAAAGAGCACGGCGTTTGGAAAATCGTACACGTAATCTGGGAAGATGAGGGATAGAACATAAGATTAATAGGCTGGGAGAGGGAAGTTGGGTGCTGGAAGTTTTTTTGTCAAAATTACGTCTGACAGTTTTGAATATGCCGTCATCTTTCATCTTACAAATGAATTTATTTAAATACTTTTAGATTCTTATTATTTCTGAAAATCAATCCAGTGCTTTTGAATTGAAGTTATAGTATTGCGGCGGCATAAAATTAATTTAGCGGAATTTTTCTGGCTTAGTTCTTGAAAGCGTAACTATAAACTTACACATTATGAGCAACCGAATCGGAATTATTGCCGGAAGTCTGCGTAAGGCTTCCTATTCAAAAAAACTGGCCCAGGCCGTCGTAGATTTACAACCGGAAGGATTTGAATTTGAGGTTCTTTCCATCGACAACCTCCCGATTTACAACCAGGATTTCGACGATTTCAATGAAGTCCCGGAATCGTACACCGAATTCAGAACCAAGCTGAAAGGCATCGAAGGTTTTATTTTCATCACTCCCGAATACAACCGTTCGATCCCAGGCGTTTTGAAAAATGCGGTAGATGTTGGATCCAGACCCGCAGGAGAGAGCGTCTGGGACAATAAACCGGCCGCCGTTTTCAGCAGTTCGCCCGGAAATCTTTCCGCCTTTGGGGCCAACCATCACTTAAGACAATGTTTCGTTTACCTCAACCTCCCCACCATGCAGCAGCCGGAAGTCTACATCGCCAACGTCGCCGAATGGTTTGATGAGAACGGTAATATCAAAAGCGAAGAAAACAAAAAGTTCCTGAAATCAGTGGTGGATGCGTATGGGGAGTGGTTTAATAAACTGAAAGGTGATTAATAATCTGTTAAATAGGCTTGAAGAGAAATCATATTGACAACTGGGATGGGGAAGTGGGATGCTGGAAGTTTTTAACTTACACACTTTACGGGACAGTGTCAACACAAAGTTAATCCTGTAGTAAAAAAGACGTAAAAATCTGATAGATATACGGAAAAGGAGACCCAAAAGGTCTCCTCTTTTTATTTCGGTATCTTCTATGGCTAAGAAAACTTTCTCTTGTTTTGTAGCGGATCTATTGTTATAACACAAAGTATTCGTGCGGCAACGTCGTTTATTTAATTTTTTTTGCTTCGGAAATATCTACTATAATTAGTATCATCTAATTTTATATTTATTTCTTTAAATGGTTTGTATTTATGTTCTTCAGGCAATAAATCATAAATATCTTCGTAATAAACTATTTCATTTCTGAATAATATTCCTTGTTCAGTAATATTTTCATAATGCAATTTTTCAAATTTAAGATCTGTTGCGCCGTATTCAAAACATAATATAATAAAATCTCTCAAAAAGCTATTGAATCTCGGTGTATTCAGATAAGCCGTTTCTGAATTGTCGATCAATATATCGGCATTATCATTACTTAGTTCATCAAAAAAAGCATCAGCGTTAAATGTAAGAAAAAAATAATTTTTAAAAAATATTATTGTAGCTGGTTCTGCGTAAAAATTATCATTCATATTTAGAATATCCTCATAGGTGAGTAATAAATCGGCATTTACAATTTTTTCTGCAAAAATTTTTTCATACCTTCCCTTTTGAACGAATAATAATGAATGATAAAGCAAATTATTGTTATAACTATATAAATAA
>JAKOOG010000341.1 GCA_022701545.1 Weeksellaceae bacterium
AAGGGTAACGTGCATGATTCTGTCTTTGTCTTCTTGTTTTATTTCCTGGCCTTCGGCCGGAGGCATTTCCCCGAAAGTTCCGATGTAAGGATATTCGCCGCCGAAAACCGATTTGTAGAAATCAAAAGCTTCCCGGCAGTTCCCGTTGAACGTAAGATAGACATTTACTGTTGCCATAAAATGATTGTATTAAGGTTAAGGTTGATTTAAGTTTTACCGTTACCGGTGCTGATCGATCAGGATCATGTTTCCGTCCGGATCTTTCAGGTAAATATGGTCGGGTCCGGAAGTGGTTTCATCGGCTTCTTTTAAAAGTCCGATCCCCTGCTCTTTTAATTTTTTCTGAATATCGCGGACATCATCAAAAGCTTCAAGGTTCTGTGCATTCTGGTCCCAGCCAGGATTGAAGGTAAGCATATTTCCGTCAAACATCGCCTGGAAAAGACCGATGATGTGTTCTCCGTTTTTCATGATGAGGTAGTTCTGCTCCATTGCGCCGCCCATTTCGCTGAATCCTAATTTCTCGTAAAAATCCTTCGATTTCTGAAGGTCTTTTACACTTAAACTGATTGAAAATGCCCCTAGTTTCATATTGCTGCTCAATACTTTTAGTGATTACCGGTTTCCGATCCGGGTCTTGAAATCCATGGTTCCGTCGTAACTTTTCCAATTGCCAATAAGTTCGATCTGCTGATTCTCTACTTTTTCGGTGTCTTTATTCCATTGGAAGGTGTAAACGAACTTTCCTTTTAGAATTCCGGAATGTTTTCCCTTGTTTTCTTCCGCCAGCTCGTACTCTCCGAACACCGTTCCTTTTTTCCGGGCATCTTTGTATTTGGTAATGGTAAATTTACCTTCGAATTTCGAATAGACTTTGCCGACAAGCGTGTAACCCGAAACGAAATATTCCTGGTCGTTTTTCCTGTTCTGCTCGGAAATATCGATTTTCAGTTTGATCTCCTGATTCTGATTACCGATGGTGCCGGTGTACGCCCTGCTGTTATTCAGCCATACGTTGGAAATATTCGGCATCTGCGCGAAGGCAAGTCCTGACAGAAGGACGAAAAATAATAAAAGTTTTTTCATAATCGATTGTTGTTTTATTTAAATACCACTTTGGAAATGTCTTTCGGTACAAAATTGGCCCACCAGGCTTCGAAATCCAAAGTTCCTGAATAATTTTTCCATTTTCCTTTGAAGGTAACGGTAGCCCGGCTGTCCTTGGTTATAAGTTTGGCCATCTGCATCCTTGCTTTGCCGTTAAAGATTCCGGAGTGTTCGCCGGAACCCGATTCCTTCATCACAAAATCTGCAAATACCAGCATTTCATCCGGCTGATTATTTACATTGAACCGCTGTGTGAAAGTAATTTCCCCCGAAAAGCCAGACTTATTGCCTCCTACCTCAGAATATCCCGATACACTATATTGCTCAGGCTTAGCCGGATTTTTTACGGCTTTTTCAATCTGCAGTTTGATTTCTGCCTTACCGGTGGAAATTTCGCCGTAAAAAGGAGTTTCGCCGTTGAGTAATAACGGGCTGAAATCCTCATGTTTTAAAGGAAATTCCTTTACCTGCGCAAAAGAAAGCGAAAGGCTAAAAGCCATGAAAAAAAAGAATACGATCTTTTTCATATCAAACACCGAATTGAGCCAGGTGATGGTTAAGGTGCTTGGCAAACATATTGTTCCATTCCTGGGACTTCAGCTTTCCGAAAGAAAAAGATTCCTTGCCGTCAAAAGCCGATGCGCCCAGCTGCTGGGTTTTCTGGATAAAGCCGATAAGTCTCTTTTTTTCTTCATTAAAATTTTTATGATCGGAAATGATAAACTGAGGGGCCGTGGGCCCATTCCGAGTATAAGCTTTCTCCCCGACCACCTTCGGTTTTACAAAGTTTTTTAAAATAAATTTTGCGATGGCTCCCGGCTTTTTGTGTTTTTCGGGTTCATAGACCATCTCATATGATACGTTGCAGTGTGCCAGCATCTGATCTACCGTCATCTTCCCCCACAATCCCTGGGTTTCCGGCGTAAGGCTGTTGATCCTGTCAATGTAATGCTGGGCATCTTTTGCGTCAAAAACGTTTTCCATAGTTTTATCTGAATGTTGAAAGGCAAATATATCAGTTTTTCAATACAGAAACTATATCAAATTAATTTAGTTTTTGAATTCATATCAGAATTAAAAGGGATGGATAAGGGATGCCGGGTTCTGGATGTTTTACTTAATTAAAATAATTACCAGCCGATTTAAAAGCATTAAGAAACCATGAAAACTGAGCCTTAATGTTTCAATCAATGTGAGCTTAACGGTATTTAACTTATTTCCAATAATTTAAATCTTCGGTGACTCATTCAGCCCTCAAAAGACAAAATCACCATGTAAAGATTATCACTCACCCTGAGGATTTCCTCCTGTTCTGTTCTTTTTGTTAATCAAGTTTCGCCTTTTCAGGGCTTCTTGCTGTCGTCTGATTCGTTAACCCCGGGTTTCACCCAGGGCTATAATCATCAAGCCCCTTCGGGGCAGAGTCACTTGCTATTTTTTTATTATATTTCATATGAAGCCTTCTTCCAACATGTTCATCTGTCGATGCCCTGCCTGAAAAAAGGTTTTAAGAAAGTCCGGCTTTTCTTAAAACTTTTTTCGAAAACCGGTCTGATCCGAAGCCATAGTATTTTTTAGCAAAAGAATCCTCCAGCTGACCGGCATAATATTTTGACGCCAGGAAAGCGGCCAGCATTTCTTCATCTTCTTCCCTGCTGTTCCATTCATTCCGTGATCTTACCGCCATCAGGAACTTGTTTTTGTTGGTTAAATATAATTTTTCAGCATATAAGTTAATAACGGAAGTCGGAGTATTGCTGTCAAT